>JAPLUR010000011.1 GCA_026397505.1 Candidatus Zixiibacteriota bacterium | reverse complement strand
CGGCGCCGATCTGGTTTCGACATTGCACTCCGAGCGGAAAGAGCTTCTGCCGAATATCATAGGCGGGACCGAGGAGACCACCACCGGTGTTATCCGCCTGAAAGCGATGGCGCGGGATGGGGCATTGATGTACCCGATCATTGCCGTCAATGATTCCAAGACCAAGCATTTTTTCGACAACCGGTACGGCACCGGGCAATCGACCATTGACGGGATTATTCGCGCCACCAATGCCCTGATTGCCGGGGCGAAAGTGATTGTGGCCGGATACGGCTGGTGCGGGCGGGGATTCGCGGCGCGGGCACAGGGGATGGGGGGACATGTTATTGTGACCGAGGTTGACCCGACCAAGGCGATTGAGGCGGTGATGGATGGTTTCCCGGTGATGCCGATGGCCGAAGCGGCCAAAATCGGCGATATTTTTGTGACCCTGACCGGCGATATCAATGTTATCCGTGCCGAGCATTTTGAGAAGATGAAAGACGGCGCGATTGTTTGCAACTCGGGGCATTTCAATGTGGAGATTGATATCCCATCGCTGGAGAAGATGAAAACAAAGAAGCGCCGGGTGCGGGAGTATGTTGATGAGTACACTCTTAAGGACGGGCGGCGGATAAATATTTTAGGTGAGGGAAGGTTGATTAATCTGGCGGCGGCGGAGGGACATCCGGCGATGGTGATGGATATGTCGTTTGCCAACCAGGCGCTGGCGGCAGAGTATCTGGTATCAAATGCCAAAAAGCTTGAAAAGCAGGTCTATGTGGTGCCGGAGAAGATTGACAACCATATCGCGGCATTGAAATTGCGGTCGATGAGGGTGCGGATTGATAGATTGACGCCGGAGCAGAAGAAGTATCTGGCCTCGTGGGAGATGGGGACGTAGCGAAGTTTTAGAGAGAAGACGATCTTATTGGCGCCGGCAGGAACCCCTTCCTGCCGGAAACCAATTAGTGTCAGGAAGGGGTTCCTGACACCGCGGGGAAAGCACATATATGGAACAGGATTCAACAGTATTCTGGCCGGAAGAGAGATTTCATAAAAGGTTGGAATTTGAGGGGCGGCTGATCGCTGGCGACAAGACCCTAGAAGATCTTCATATCATTGTTCAATATTCTCTTTTGGACAATGCGCAGATAAAAGCAATTGTCATTGGTAATAATGATACGTTTGCCAGTCTAGTTGAGTTTATGGGGTTACCGGTCCCTACTTATTCTATCCGTTTGACATGTAAGACCAACGATTTAGATGAGATAATAAGTGATGAGGTTTATATCGAGCATGTACATGGCCGCAGTGTCAGTGAAGGGATAAGATTCATTGTTGGAGAACTCATTTTTTATTCGCTTACAGTAAAAAGGAAATTTGTTCAGATTGATCAACCGGAACGGCACTTAACATTTTACTTGTGCGGCCCACGTCAACTGTGGCCCTCATACGGTGTGTTATCCAAGTCATTTATGGGCGAGGTGAAGTATGAAGTGGAAAATTCATCCTTGGATATTGCTCCCGACTTACCCTATACAGTAGAGGTAAGGCCGGTCTTCTTCTTTGAACATGATACAGAAGGCCATAATGACATCACAACAAGAGATGTATATGCTCTACATTTAGCCACGACCAATCCCGAGAGCGAATTGCCAGACGCAGAATATGTCAAGCGCGGCATCAGCCTTGCCGATGACTTGACTCTATTGGTTTCGTTTGTCGCAAGGAACTGGATTACATGGTTTTCATATTCAATTCAGACGGCAACAGGGATTACTACACTTATAAGAGCAACTAGGGAGTGCAGAGAAATGAGGATTGATACAAATTATTTGCCGATCCCACTGCACAGAGTCAGCGCATTCCTAAAAACAGCAGTTAGCATGTTGCGTGAGCTAAAAAGTAGTGGCGTTGATTTGAGTATGCCGATTGCTTATGTAGTGAATGGAAATCAATTGAAATATATTCAAGAGAGATTTAGTGTATTCTTCATGGCTCTCGAAATATTGAAAGATTATTACGCTACTGGGAAGAATCTATATTGCATTCTATCTAAGGATGATTTCAGAACCTTAAGAGTGAAATTGATACCTTTTATTGAGAAACAAGTAGCATCTAAGCTTGATTCAAGCAAAATATGCGGCAAACTAGGAGAATTAAATAGAGAATCTCTTCGGTCACTTTTGGATATAATGTTTAAGCAATACGACGTGTCATGGGAGGATCTTTATCCGGCCAAGAGCAAGTTTAGCTTGATTGATACTCGCAACAATCTATTTCATACAGGCAAACAGTTTGATCTGCAATTTCTCAGTAAAGAAGAACTTAGACTCCGTTCCATTCTAGAAAGACTAATATTGAAGATGCTTGGATGGCATGAGCATCCATATGCACCTCATGATGCCATTCGTTTGTGGTTGATTTCTTGAATTATTGCTCCGCCCATTGGCTAACATTGGCTGTAGTTGGTGCACAGAGCCTTGGTCGAGGCTTTATTTCGCGGCGGCAGAACTAGTTCCTGCCGCCACATAAGGGCAAGAATGGCCGCGTATTATAGCGAAAAACTAGCTGCGGAAAGGCTACTACGGGTATATGAAATTGCCCCGCCAAGTGTGCAACAGTATCTTCAGGCGGAAATGGATTTTGTTACGAAATATATCAGCCACGACGACATCGTTCTTGAATTGGGATGCGGCTATGGGAGAGTAATCCCGGCGCTGGCGGAAAAAGCGAAATCCGTCTATGGAATTGATACCTCAATTCAGAGTCTTCAACTTGGCCAGAAAATGCTGCAGGATGTCAGCAATTGTCATCTGTTGAATATGGATGCGGTGAAACTATCTTTTCCTGACAATATTATCAATGTCGTCGTCTGTATCCAGAATGGGATTTCGGCGTTTCATGTGAACCAGCAAGATTTGGTAGCCGAGAGCATTCGAGTGACCAAACCGGGTGGAAAAGCGCTTTTTTCAACCTATTCGGATAAATTTTGGGATGACCGTCTGGAGTGGTTTAAAAGGCAGGCCGATGAGGGGCTGGTGGGAGAGATCGATTTTGAAAAGACAGGCAACGGGGTGATTGTCTGTAAAGATGGTTTCAGAGCGACAACCGTGAGTAGTGATGATTTTCGGAAATTGGTATCGGGTTTCAATGTGAATATGGAAATTGTCGAGGTAGATGAATCGAGTCTTTTCTGTGTAATAAGAAAACAATAGAGAAAGGGGCGTATGCAATACGCCCCTACACGATGAATACAGCGGATGAGCAAGGAAATTGATTAGGAGAAGAAATGAATGATAGTGCGATAAGGATAAAAGATCTCAAATTCCATCCTCTTGAGGAAAAGCGGTGGAAAGATTTCGAGACGCTTATGGGTGAACGGGGTGGATGCGGCGGTTGCTGGTGCATGAGTTGGCGAGTTCAGCCGAAAGAGTTTGCCCGTCAAAAGGGAGCCGGCAATAAGAAAAGCATGCATCGGCTGGTGAAAGATAAAGAACCGATTGGAATTATCGCCTATTTGAAAGACGAACCGATCGGCTGGTGCGCGGTGGCGCCGAGGGAGAAATTTGTCCGTTTGGAAAACTCGCGGGTGCTGAAGCCGGTCGATGAGCAACCGGTCTGGTCGGTAACCTGTTTCTTTATCGCCAAACCGTACCGACGACAGGGAGTATCGACGGAGCTTCTCAAAGGTGTTATCGACTATTGCCGGAAGAAGAAGGCGAAGATAATTGAGGGGTATCCGTCCGTGCCGTACAGCAAGAGCATCCCGGCCGCTTTCGCCTGGACCGGAATACCCTCGGCTTTCATAAAGGCAGGTTTCAAAGTGGCCGCCAGACGGTCGAAAACGCGGCCGATTATGCGGTATTATCTTTAGATCAGCTGCCTGCCGCTGACAGGAAACCTGCATAAGTCGCTTGACAACTACGTGAGGGTCTGTTAAGATAATATATATTTCGCAGGAGGAGCCGTATGAATCTCAATAATGAACAGAGCCTTATTTATCGCGAGGTGCAACATATGCGCCAGTGGTGGTTATGGATCCTTATCATTGCCGCGGTTGCAATCGCCTGGTGGGTTTTTATAGTGCAGATAATAAAGGGAACGCCATTCGGGAGCAAACCGGCTCCGGATGTGGTGGTCTGGATAATCGCCATGCTGATAGGGATGGCGTTGCCGCTATTATTCCTAATGCTGAAGATGGTTACCGAAGTGCGGAAAGATCGAATCAGGATTCGTTACTCTCCTCTTTATACTCGGATAGTTGCCGCCGGTGAGATTAAGACCTATGGGGCCGTCAAATACCGACCGATTCGTGATTATGGGGGTTGGGGAATCAAATGGGCGGGAAGCAGGGGAATGGCCTATAATGTCTCCGGGAATGAAGGAGTGCAACTGGAATTGACCAACGGCAAAAAACTGATGATAGGTTCTCAGAAGGCAGAAGAGCTGGCTGCGGCAATCAGGCAGGTGCTGGGGCGATAAGTAATATTATTATGGAGCGCCGTTCACTCTCCGACCGAAGATCGGTATAACTATGCCCGAGCCCTATTTTCTGGTTCGCAGTAAAATAAAAAGTCCGATAAGCAGGAAAACGGCATTGATCAGCCAGACAGATAGATCGGGATCAAGCTTTTCATTGTATCCGAAAGACTGGGTTATTTTGAAGGCAACAAAGTACAGCAGGGCAATGCCGGTGCCAAGGGCAAAGGAAACGGCAATTCCTCCGCGTTTCGGGTTGGAGGCGATGGGGACACAGATCAGGATAACAATGAAGGACGCCAGGGGATAGGAGATTTTCAGTTTCAGGTCGACGAGTTCCCGCCGATAGGGGCTTCCGGTTCGTTTCATCAAATCAATGTATCGGGCCAATTCCCGATAGCCCATATCTTCCGGTTTTCCGATCGGAACCTCGAAATCGGCCGGTTTGTCTTTGATATATTCGGCCGGTAAAGAGTCAAAAGGCGCAAAGCTTTCATTGGTATCGGCAAACATCCTTTTAACGCCGTCATACAGCATCCAGCCCCGAGGCGTGTAGCGGATTCGCCTGGCCGTGATCAATTCGGACAGCTTATTCGCCTCCGAGCGGTACAGTTTGATGTCAGCACCTTCCTGCCGGGCGACATTATAGCTGCCGATGACAAAGAATAGATTCTGATTTACCTGACGATATATATTTCGGGCGGAGAGGGCAGCCTCTTTGGAGCGGTTTTTGATAGTGTATTCTTTCATCTCGACGCGTTTCTTGTTCGGTTCGGCGAAAAGGAATTCATTATAGTAGATATGCGCGATACTGAGAAGAAAAGCGAATATCAGAAGCGGGGCAGCGATTCGGTACAGCGATATGCCGCTGGTTTTCATGGCCAAAAGTTCGTTCCGACGGGCCAGCATCCCGACCGATATCAGCGCGGCCAGAAGCACAAAAACCGGCAGAAAGGATTTCCAGATCCAACCTATAAAATAAATATAATAAGTCACGACCTGGGAAAGAAGGATATGGTTGTCGATAAAATCGCGCAACTCCTCAACCATGTTGATGACAACAATCAGGAGACTGAAAGCAACAATTACTACCAGAAAGGAGGTCAGGAAGTATTTTAAGAGATAGCGATCGATAACTTTTATCATTTCATTTCCTGAAGAAGGCAAAGAGCGGTCTTTCCGTGATTACTTTGATCAGAAGATACAAACCCACTATTCCCACCAAAATATTGGCCGACCACATGGCCCAGAAGGGAGAGATCAGACCGCGGTCGGAGAGGTCTTCGCCGCCGATAAGAAAAGCCCAATATAGTGTAAAAATGACCAGGGATACCGAGACGGCAATGCCCATGCCGCCGCGGCGGGAGAGTATTCCAAGGGGCGCGCCGATAAGAATGAAGGCAAAAGAGGCGGCTGGGATGGAATATTTCTTGTGGATCTCTATAAGGTATTTATCGCGCAGCTGGTTCTGCTCTTCAAGTTGCTCGGCCTCTCTTTTGAGTCTAATGTGAATCCCCTGCATATCGGACCTCAAGAAGACCAACGCCGCGGAATCGGTCAGAAGCGTGTCTTTGGGATAGGCCAGAGTGTCGGAGAAAAGGAAGGCCAGTTTGTTTTCGACCGATTTCTCCATCCTAACCCGCAAAGGGGCCAGTGTTGTATCAACCTGGGCGACCACCTCTTCCATCTGAGCAATATTCATCTCCCGATCGGTCCGAAAGGATGATTCGGAGCGCCGCAATTCCGAACCGACTCCGCCCACGTTGATAACCTGCTCCTTGAAATCAACCTTGCGATAGTTGGAGGGTTCCTTGGTATCAAGCATGTGCAATTCACCGTCAAATAGCGTAAACTGCACGGTCTGGCCGTTATCGATAAATTTCATCAGGCCCGATTTGGCCACGATAATCCGCGGCTGAGCAGGGTCCTTGGTGTCGCTGATCCGAACTCCCTCCACCCGGGAGGTGATGTGATCAATCTTGTCGATCAGGATAATATATCCTGTGATATCGGTGATAAAGACACCGGGGCGGAAGGTAAGGGTGGGCCGCATGGAACGGATATCGCCGGTCAAAAGGCGCGCTTTCTGGTTGAGGTCGGGGAGAATCTTATCGTTGAATTCGATCATCGACGCGGTCAGAACACCGGCGGCGACCAGAAGAGGGATCAGGATGCGCAGGAGATTGATGCCGGAAGTTTTTATGGCAATAATCTCCGAGTCCGAGGTCATTCTTCCGAATGCCAGCAGGGTCGCAACCAGAACCGCCATCGGAACCGAAAGGGCAATCATCCAGGCCAGATTGAAGAAAACCAACTGCAGCACGATGATTGCGGAGATGTTCTTGTCGATGACCATTTCGACAATGCGGGGAATTGTCTCCAGAATCAATATGAATGTAATAATGAAAACCGAGAAAAGGAACGGCGGAATATGCTCCAGCAATATATAGCGGTTCAGTATTTTCATAGCCATGAAGAATATACACTTATCGGTAGCGACGGGCAAAGAAAAATTGCTTTACCCGGCCGCTTAATATAATTATCTTTATTTGATTAAGGGTAAGGAATGGAATATGATAAAAGATTTCGTTTTAAACGACACAATTACGGCGTTCCTTTCTGTTCGAAAACGGGATGTCAGGGAATATGGCGGCAAGAGCTTCCTTTCGTTTGAGTTCGGCGATGCCTCGGGGAAGATCGGCGGAGTCTGGTGGGAGCCGGATCATTTTGGGCTGGAGGAATTGACCGAGGGGATGGTGGTCAAAGTCAAAGGAACGGTCGGCGACTATAAGGGTAATCTCCAGATCAAAGTAGTCAAGATGAGGCCGGCCAAAGATGAAGAGTATAGTCTGAACGATATCTTGCCCCATTCCAAATACTCGGAGGAAGAGCTTCGCGCCCGAATTATAGGGCTGACGGAGAGGATTGAAAACGGCAATATCCGGAAATTGGCCGATGCCTTTTGGAGAGATGAGGCATTCCTCGCCGCCTATCTTAAGGCGGCGGCCGGTAAACTCTGGCATCATGCCTGTGTCGGCGGGCTGGCGGAGCATTCAGCCAATGTCGCCGAAATCTGTCTTGAAATGGGGAGGCGGTATCTCTTTCTGGACCGGGATTTGCTCATCTTCGGCGGGCTTTTCCACGATATGGGGAAAATCTCGCAATATGAGATAACCTCGCTCATCGATTATTCCAGTGAGGGACGGCTGATTGGCCATATATGCTGGGCCGACCATGTCATTACATCCCGCGCCGAAAAAATCGACTCCTTTCCACCCAATCTTTTGATGAAAATCCGTCACCTGATTATTTCTCATCAGGGGCAATTGGATTACGCCTCACCCATTGTACCGCAGATTCCCGAGGCCTTCATTCTCTTCTACGCCGATGAAATCGATTCCAAGATGGGGGCGATCGAAAGGATCCGCGACAAAACCGGCGCCGGGTGGTCGGAATATGTGAAACTGCTCGACCGCTTTCTTTATTTCGGCGAAGCGGAGAAATAGCGCCACTTATGTCTCCGTGCGGTCAGACGAAAATAATCGAGGCCAGAAATGTCGGGCGGCTGGTGTCTAATTCCAAAGAATCGGTGCGAACGGTTGACTCGATAAGTTATTCATTCCGGAAGGGGCAAATCTATAATATTGTCGGACCCTCGGGCGCGGGGAAATCGTCATTTTTGCGCCTGCTGAATCGTCTCGACGAGCCGACCGAGGGAGAAATCCTTTTTTACGACAAACCTCTGCCGTTTTATCCGCCGACCGAGTTGCGCAAGAAAATTTCGATGCTGTTTCAGATACCGTATCTTTTTCCCGGTACCGTGCAGGGTAACCTGGAGTATTGCTGTAAGGGATCGCAGGGCCGCAAGAAAGGGGAGACTGATCCGGCTGTCTACCTGGAGCGGGTCGGTCTGAGCCGCGATTTTGCCGGCAAGCATGCCGAGGATATTTCGGTTGGCGAAAAGCAACGGGTGGCGATTGCCCGGTCGCTGGTTTTGGAACCGGAAGTGCTTCTTCTCGATGAGCCAACCTCGGCTCTGGATCCATCCTCGGCGCAAAAAATCGAGCAGTTGATTCTTTCGCTTTCAAAGGATTTGTGCCTGACCGTTATAGTGGTCACGCATAATCCGGAGCAGGCGATCCGGTTGGGAGGAGAAACGATATTTCTGGTAGGCGGCAAAGTGGTCGAGTCGGGAGAGACGTCGCAAGTGCTGACCAATCCGGTGACTGAGTTGGGGCGGAAATATATCAACAAAGAGCTGATATGAAAGAGATTGAGATAGGGTATTATGAAGTCCTGATGGCGGTCATTTTGACGGTTCTGTCGCTGGTGCTTGCTTATGTAAAAAGGATCCCGCTGGTCAAAGAGATTTCTATCGGGTCAATAAGGGTTTTTGTGCAGCTGATAGCGGTGGGGTATCTGCTTGAGGTGATTTTCAATACGCGCTCAATCTGGTTGGTGCTTCTGGCCGTGACCGCTATGCTTCTCATGGGGGCCTATACCGCCGGCAAGCGGGCCGAGCATTTCAAAGGGGGATTTTCGATAGCTTTTATCTCGATGGCGGTCGGGTCATTTGGAACGCTGGCGTTAATGATGGTTTTCCGGATTATCAGCGCCGAGGCGCGGTATATGATTCCGCTGGCCGGGATGATTGTGAACAACTCGATGAATTCAGCCTCAATAACTTTCAACCGTATCGGCGCCGATCTGAAAGGGAACCGTCTGGCGATAGAAACCGCGCTTTCGCTTGGGAAAAGCTGGCAGGAAGCCTCGCGGCGGTTTTACCGTGAAGCGGTGAAAGCGGGGATGATTTCCATCGTCAATTTTCTCGAGACCGCCGGGATCGTGGCGTTGCCGGGGGCGATGACCGGGATGATTCTGGCCGGAGTATCGCCATTGAAAGCGGTCTTGCTGCAGATAATAGTGGCCTATATGCTTCTCTCCTCGGTGACCATCACCTCGATAATGGCGGGGCAGATGGCGGTGGCACGTTTCTTCAACGACGCCGACCAGTTTGTGGGGTAGATCAATTTTCGCATATGGGCAGAGCGTGCGTTGCCGATTCAGGCGGGGCAATAAGCCAGTGTTTTTAACCATAAAATCCCCTTGATTTTAACAGATTTTTGGCTAAATTCCCGGTTCCGGTTGCGTACCGGAGTCTATTCGACAGGAGAGGTGTCCGAGCTGGTCGAAGGAGCATGCCTGGAAAGCATGTGAACGGGTAACCGTTCCCTGGGTTCGAATCCCAGCCTCTCCGTATAATTAATACGCATCAGGGCATTTTCCACTATTATTTGTTGCCGGAGAGTGGGTTGGGCGGAAGGTGGTGGGCAGGCAAATTGGGTTTGTTTCTTCGATTTTTAAAATGTACAGTTTCGTTAGGTCTATGATTAAGTTTTATGGTAGGTCGGGTCTCTTGCAGACCCGACACAATTGTGTCAGGAGCGTAAAGCTCCTGACCTACAATTACTATTATAAAGTATAAGGCCAACGGTGTAAGAAAATATACCCAAAAGAGTTGTGAATATGTGACACGGTTTTGGGCCGGATGGCCTGTTTTTTGTTTAGGATGGCCGGCCGTTTTGGGGCCGTTCTGGGTAATGGCTGTATTTTGGCGCTTGAAAATATGTTGATTTTTGGCAAGAATCATAATAATTTCCTTCTATATAATGGGAAAGGGTTCCCAATCACCATCGATGCGCTACAGATTTTGATCTGAGGGGAATGCGATTCGATAGCCCACGGGCAGATTGAAGCCGCCCGTGCGCGAAGTGAAGCGGGAGTGAATTTGGAAAAAGAAATTAAATGTCGGGTTACTCATTCCGACCGGGATCGGAATTTCGGAACCTGACCCACGAAAGCTGCAGACTGAAACGCATGTAACGAGTGGCATTCTCAATGCCTAAGAAGAGGCTGGTCAAAGTTCTTTAGCAAGAATAATTTCGCAGTTGCGGCGGCTGAGATTGCTGCAACGGTTTGCCAGTCATCTTTTTTCTTCCTGTCACCATAGTCTGAGATGCCTCGGAAAATACACCAGGGGATACCCCAGAACTCGCCAACGCTAGCAAAGCCATAGTCTTCTTGCGCTCCAGCACGGATTTGTTGATCAACCCGCTTGTACATGCGACTCAGTCTACCATCAGCTATCAACTTCTCGCCAGCAGCAACTGTACCTCGATGCAACGAGGGTGAGAATGACAGGTCCAATCCTTGCGGTTTCTGGTGGGGCTCAAGGGATGCAATGTACATCGCTATCTCCCTGCGAATCGCGCCAATGTCCATGATTTCGATTTGAGCACGAAATCTAAGTTCAGTTCTTTCGTATCTTGGTCGCGGTCGCAGACGGGGGACTAAAAGCTTTAATCCGAAGAGTTCCGCGACTTCAAGTCGAACGTGTTCATAATCGTAGACCCTATCCGGACAAACGACATCACCAAGTTTGACCTTCTCTTGGGGACCGGCCGCAATTCCCACAAGCAGAATCAGTTTTGCATTATATGTCGAAATTAACCCTTGGGTGGCTACAGCGCAGGAGACGTTTCCTGGATCTGCGATTAGAGTGGTTACAATTCGCAGAGAAGATTGTTTAGTGCGGGCGACTTTGCTTTCCCATAGATGCAAATTGCCCTCGATTCTGTCCGCAGCCCTTGTGGGACTATCGCCAAAGACCAGAAGCACCGCTGCGCGCTCGCACTCCTTTACAGTGACAATCGCAACATCTATTTCACGACGCAATAGTCTCTTGACTCCTTCCAATGATTCATCCTTAAGAGTATGACCTTCGAATTCTCTTTTTAACTCACTTGGCAGAAGATCAAACCAGGTCTCCAATTGAACAAGGGCTCTCCGCTCAGAACTAACTCTACCCAATCTGAAACACAGGTCTCGCAAGAGCAGACATCTTATTGCTTGGATATTAGATGTGTCTTCCTTCAATTCCGCAAGAAAATGGCAGATTGCTCTACAGGCATGTTCGGGATCCTCCTCTATCCCCAAATCGTGAGCTTGAATCGTAGTCATTTCAAAATCCGTGGATTATACCAATCATACAGGGAGAACATTGGCAGACTTCCGGGCATCGATGGCTGCAACTCCGATCCGAATTCTACAAAGCATATATACGCGAATGGAGTAATCCCGACAGTCTTTAGCAAATCCACTAAAGATTGCCGAGTGGATCCTGAAGCATTGAACACGTCTAATACCAGTGCACCCGCCCCATTTACCGCCTTCAGGTCCGCTTTGAGCTGCGAAGCATCAGAATTGAGCAAGATGTCACCCCATTGCTCGCCTTTTAGCGCCACCTCCAGTAGAGGACGCTTCACCCGAACGATATTTAGTCGGTTATCTAAATACAGTTGCAGTTTCTCACATAATTGAGTTGAGTCAGTTTCATCGGGATGGATTACAAACCAATCATCGGGGACATTAGCAAATTTCCGTAGAAATAAATGGATTTTATAGGCGATCCAGTCTCCATATTCGCCTAGAATGAGCGAAAACTTTGGCACATTGGGAAGCTGGTGGCCTATTGCAGCCGGAACTTCGTCAGAGGGTTCCGGTTCCCAACCGAATTGCTGAACCATATAAAGGAAATCATATGAACGGATCTTGGCAAACTCTTCGTGCGATTCCGGGGTTATTGGCAATTCCAAAGAGCATTGTGGACAGCATTTAGGAGACATCTCCGGCGGTTTTGATAGAAATCCATGTACGTTATACTCGTCAATTTGCGAGTCAGTCGTCCCTGTGCGGTTTATCGCAGATAGAATAGTCTTGTTCAAGCTAATCCCTTTACTACCAAGTTCGGTGATATAATTTCGGAGCGTGTCTCCAGTATGCACCGCATCCAAGATCAGTAGGTATTTTTCAGCCTTTTGTTGGGTCATGATACTCACGTCATTACTAATAATATCTTCCACTCGCAAGCAATTTAGAGAATGTCGATCTGCGAATGCTTTGACTGCTTCACGAAACGGTTCGTTAGCTTTCAAATCGTACAGAATATCAATCTTGGCTTGGTTATTTGTTTTCCACCAATCACTCAACAATTCAAGAAGTGCCCTAGAGCAATCAGCCATCATGAAGGAAAAGGATCGGCAATCGCCCATTCCCAGGAATCCGGATCGACTGAAATGCCCAAGTCGCCTTACAGTCTTTCTCTCGACCTCGGCTTTAGGCCCCCCGAAGCTCTTTCGGACCAACTCAGAGTAATGACTCAATTCTCCCGAAAGACTGTAGGATTGACCTGGCACGCTGTATCTCCTTCCTGAATCGGCAAGTAGCGTAACGCTGGAATCGTTAGTATTCTGCAACGCCGGCAGGTTCGAGAGGTGGGTAATCGAGGGAAGGTGCTCGCCAGGCAGTTCGCGTAACAGAATTGCAAACTGGCGGCAAAGCTGTTCATTGACTGCATGTTCGACTCCATCAATAAGAGCGAAAAGGATTGGATCACGGACCAACACGAACGGATTGCTTGTCAAATCCACTACGCATAGGTCGGGTGCGCCGCCTGATAATGACCTAAGTGCGGAGATCAATGAATCGGAGACGATTTTTGGTTCCTTGACATAATGTCGATAGTCTATCGCTGTACTGAGCTCGATACCTAATCGAGATGGCATTTCGGATAGATTAAGGAGCAACTGCGCTACAGAAGAATGAAACGCGATACGGTTGGCGGAAATGTTGTGGTTTCCGCTCAGGCCAATTCTTAAGTCTAATGAGATAAAGTTCACGATTGCTCTGGGGAAACCGGAAGGTTGATTACCAAAAGATTTCCATTGAATGGTGGGACCGATTGAGGGTATCTCGTTATTCTGCATTTGTATCTTGCGCTGTACTGAATTCTCCATGTATCATGCGCCATTTCCATGTTAAGACGAACAGTACCACTTCTCATTATCAGTGATCCTTGAAATTGATCAAGCACAGTTCGGCAAAGTGAATAAAGCCCCATACCGTAAGACCATTCTATCGGAGCAGATTTTTCGCCTTCAAGTGAATCCTCAAATGGCTCAACTTCCTCTACCGGTAGAGCCCAAGCACGAGAAATACCGGGGAATAGACTTGAAAGCAATAAGGAAACCTCATCCCAATCTTTTGAAGGTTCTTCTGACTGGCTTATTACTCTTGTCGACTCGAAACGACCTCCAAACGCGCGTTCTTGCACAATAATTCTATCGTACATATACGGCGGGAGTTGAAATGCTTTGACACTCTTGCCAGTCAGCAACGGCGCACGAAGTGTACCTGAAATAGATTCACCATCGTCCCAAATACAGATTCTGAGATGACCCGTGGGCCGACTATCATCTCCTAAGTCCGAATCGGATGAAGTCGTTTGCTCTATTTTGAGGGGCCGTTCAAACTTGGAGACAATTTGAATTACCCTAGCTTGAGGGTGCCGAACAGAATTACTTATTGCCTCATAGATGACCACCCTTGCAATATCCTCCCGTGCAGACTGACCCCCAAAGTGCCTCTTGAGTACCTCTCGAATGAGGGCGCCCGTCCAATATTTGCTTTCGCTTCGAGGAGCTGCTCGATATGTACCTATAGGGGAGATGGCGTTTCGGGCGGAATCTTTAAACGTCGTGAATTCAAAAAAATTGCGTTTTGTTAAGCTGCCTTCACACCAATCTGCGTCATATTCAAGAGCAGTCACTCCATTGCCTCGGCCGGTATAGGAAGTCTGAACCTCGGACCACACTGCTTGGTCATGAGCAAATGCAATTTCTCGATAAGGGCATTCGGTAACCGCTTCTAGCGCCTGCCAGAATCTCCAAACTGATAGAAAATCGCGCACGGATTTCTTTCGGGGAATATTGATGCGACTCGCTAATCCAAGTTTGCATTGTCCTCCGATTATGGTGATGCAAGTACTCAAAGCAGCAACATCGATATATTCGGCATCGGATAGATCAAATACCAACTTGCCTCTGCCATTGGTTTTGTTATAGAATCTATGTAGTTCTTTTTCGACATCATCAGCGAGCACTACGCCATACAATAGCAGTTTAAACTCATAGGGAGCAGATAATCGGGACAAAGGCATAATTATCCTCATATGTAAATTAGTATATGTAAGAGAAAGCTCCACCCATCGATATTGTTAGATTTCGATTTCTGAAATCAATCCCTTGTTTAAATACTTACCCAAAGTAATACTCAAATCTCGCTTTGTCAACCCAATTTACATCACTGAAATAGCGCAATCATGGAACATTTAACTCATTCCCAATAGATGGAAATAAATGTTTCTGCAAAAAATGCAAATAATGCATATAAACGACACTGCGTCTTAATGTTGTATCCCCTTGCATTTATTAATACTGTAAGTCGCTGGATTGATGTGATATCCGAGAATGATTGTCGCAAGCAAAGATTGGCGTCTGTTTCCCTGGTAATATAGGTCGAACCCCTGCGGATTCGACATCTTCGAAAACGAAACCAGAGAAGATCTATTGCGGCGCTGATGAAACATAAAAGAGTCGAAAGCCCACCACGGGCGGGCAAGGGCCCTACTCGGCTTTCAAAGAAATTTGCGCCTGCAGCGCATTGTCAAGACCCCAAGGGGTCGTTGACCTACAAAAGCAATTTCGGCTGTTGTGCCCGAAAGAACGGCGCAGGGTCACATCCCCCGATATGACCGGGAGACAAGACCCCGCGCAACTCTAAATATCGTCAGGTCACCATTCCCACCCGTTGGCGCGAGAGCGAATTGAGGACCTGACGAAACGGTTGAATGTGGATATCTGCCGCGCATAAAAGCAATAGCAAAAAAGGAGACGGGCCAAAGCCAGTCTCCTTGAGAATCATACCACCGACAAATTTGTCGGGGACATTTCTACACTTCCGCTACTTATGACCTGCGATTTCCACCGCTGTCATTAGTGCGCGGGCGTGCCTCGTTGACATTCATCTCGCGTCCATTGAGTTCGGTCCCGTTCAGGCCGCTGATAGCAGCCGCGGCTTCACTGCCTGTGGCCATCTCGACGAATGCAAAGCCTTTTGGTCTGCCGGTGTCTCTGTCCATAATGATCTTGACAGTTGATACTTCGCCAAAACCTGTGAAGGCCTGACGTAACTGATCCTCTGTTGTGTCGAAAGACACGTTGCCGACATAGATATTCATTCTGTACTCCGTTTCTGCTTATCCCGAAGAGAACTGCGTTCCTAAGAAATCAGGGACTTCAAGATAATTTGCATGCAGCGCATTATTGCGCGTTGGTCTCGAGATTAAGCTTTAATGGAGAGTTGTAGATTAGGACAAAACTGCGAAAAAGGCTGAAACTCAAACCAATATTAACATTACAGTATATATGTTCAACAATAAAAAACCTACAGTTATATTTGCAAAACAGTGTTTATTTTGTGATTATTCTCTGATGCCGGCGAAAATGCACAGTCTCGGCTTGGCCATAATTAGGCATAAGCGCTTGTGCCGCATCGCGAGTGTGAGGCCTGTTTCCACCAACTTTTATTATTTTAAGGCGTAGATAATACTGGCAAGACCGCAAAGTCGTTGACATCGGGCCAAGAGCGGCATAACTTAAAGGGCCATCCTATCCGAATTGACCGACAATATACGGTTCGTCAGTCGGCAGTTGACGGTAAGTTGAACAGTTAACGGAAGAAGAGGTCTTCAGATGCGCACATTTCATCTCGCCCGACGGGGACTTGTCAACTATATCATGCGGCGCCCATTCTGTGTTTCCTTTGAGATCACCCGCAACTGCAACGCCCGATGCAAACACTGCCATCTTGGGGATGTCCTCGACGAGAACCTGATCACAGCGGAACAAATCGGCAAAATATCCCGAGAGCTACGGCCGGTCGTTGCCCAGGTTTCCGGCGGGGAACCGCTGCTGCGCAAAGATCTTGATGAAATTCTCCGGGCAATCCGCGTTCCGGGTCATGACCCGTTTATCGTTATAACAACCAATGGCGTGTTGCTCACCAAAGAGCGATACTTCCAGCTTCTCGAAGCCGGGGTCGATGAGTTCTCGCTGTCTCTTGACTATCCGGATGACCGTCACGACGAATTCCGCAAGGTGCCGGGTCTGTTTCAGCGCATCAGAAGATTCGTTGAGTCTCTCGATCAAAAAGGCGACAGGAAAATCACTCTGGCGTGTGTGGTACAGAGCGATAATTTTAGGGATCTGCCCGAAATGGCCGAGCTGGCAAGGACGTGGGGCGTGAAAGTGAACTTCTCCAGTTATACTTGCATGCGCACCCAGAACACCGACTATATGATTAGCGGCAGTAAGCTCGAGGAGTTTAAGACAGTCATTGAGAAACTGAAAGCGTTCAAACATCAGTATAATACGATTCGCACCTCCGATTATGTCTTCCGCAATATGATCCGGTACTTTCAGCAGGGGAGAATCGAAAATTGTCGGGCCGGGGACCGATTTATTGTGGTCAACTCTGACGGAAGTCTGTCGCCCTGCGGATTGGTAATCCGCAATTTCAAGTCGCAGCGGGAAGTTCGCTCCGAATTTCTCTCTCACAATGAATGCGAATGGTGCTACACCAGTATCAGAGCCAATTCCGA
>JAPLUR010000010.1 GCA_026397505.1 Candidatus Zixiibacteriota bacterium | reverse complement strand
GATTTTGCTTTGCCGTTATCGCAGAGATATACTTTTTCGCCGTTTATTTCCGGAACGATCGCCTCGGAAGGAATGACAATCGCCTGCGGCAGTTCCTCAAGCGTGATCGCCACTTTGGCAAATGATCCGGTAATCAGGTTTCCATCGGGGTTGGCAATTTTCGCCCGCGACTTGATGGTGCGGGTATCAGCGTCGATTTTGGATTCCACTGCATAATCGACACCTTTGTGTTCTTCCTGAGAATCGCCCATTCGCGCCGATATTTCGGTGCCGTTTTTAATCTGTCCGGCATATTTTTCCGGAACCGAAAATTCCACTTTCATCGGGTCGGTATCCCGCATCGTGGCCACCATCACACTGGGTGTGACATAGCCACCCTGGCTGATATAACGCAATCCGATTGTTCCATCGAAAGGGGCCGTGATTTCCGTTTTAGCCAGTTGCGCCTCAATAGCCTCTTTTTCCGCCTGAACCATTTTCAGCGTGTTGAGGGTTCTATCATAATCTTCCTGGCTGATAACTTTGATATCAAAGAGTCTTTTCTGACGGCCTTCTTCAACCGAGGCCTGCTTTTCCTCGACCTCTTTCCGCTTGAGCTGGGCTATCAATTCGCGGTCATTAATTTTCAGAAGCGGTTCCCCTTTTCTGACCCTTTTTCCTTCCGCGAAAAAGACCCCGGTAACACGGCCGGAAATTTCCGACCGCAATTCGACCTCCTCGTTAGCCAACAGCGTTCCGGTCGTGGATATTGTGTTGCGGAGAAGTTGAGGTTTGACAACCAAAGCTTCCACTGGCACGATATTTTTCCCGCCACCGCCACCTCGGGCGGGCTGGCTTCCGTTCCCCTTGGAACAGCCATTGATGAGAAACCCCGATAGCCCCAGGATTGATAATATCAGGATCAGGTGAACTAATTTCTTTGATGACATAGGCATTTAAACACTTTAATATGGGCTAAGTTCCATCAATCTTCGGCCAGGTGGCTAACTCCGCCGAAGGGCTCAAAAATGCGTGGTATCGGCGGGTAAGCCCTTCCGTCTTTGCCTCCATATACTTCGCAATGCCTTTGACATTCGGTCGAGATTTCATTAATTTCCAGACCGCTTATGAGAAACTATCCCCACCCATCAATTCGCGAGTCCTCAGAAATGAATATTCGGAGCATTTATGTTTAAAAGATTACTGCCGAAGGAAACCGGTTTTTTCGATTTCTTCGAACATCACAGCAAATTGTCAATTGAGGCATGTCGGGAATTGCATGCCATTGCCCTGAATCCCATGGAGCTGGCCAGTCGTGCCGGCCGCATTAAGGATCTCGAGCACAAGGCGGATGATATCACCCATAAATGCATCGATGCTCTTCATCGAACTTTTATTACGCCCATCGACCGATCGGAAATTCTCCACCTGATGAAACGTCTGGATGATATAATCGACTCTATCGACTCGACCGCCTCGCGCATGATGCTCTATGAATTGACAGACCTGCGTCCTGAAATGAAGAATTTCACGGAAGTGCTGATTAAAGCCACTACGGAGATTGATGTTGCTATCGGCAATCTGCGCGATATGAAGAAGGGGGCAAAGGCCATTGAAAAGTGCTGCCGCGCCATTTATGAGGCCGAAAATGCCGGTGACCAGGTTTTGCGCACGGCACTGGCGAGGCTTTTCAAAGAAGAGACCGATGGGGTCCTGGTGATAAAATGGAAAGATATCTTTGAACGTCTCGAGACAGCCACTGACCGCTGTGAGGATGTAGCCAATATTATCGAAGGCATTGTGATCGAGGCCTCCTGATCATGACCCCAATAATGTTTGTCGTCATCGGGACGGTTGCGGTCGCCCTTATCTTTGATGTCATCAATGGCTTCCATGATGCCGCCAATTCAATCGCCACGGTGGTTTCTACCCGGGTGCTGAGTCCCAGAGTGGCTGTCTGGTGGGCCGCCTTTTTCAATTTTGTCGCCATGTTCATATTTGCGCCTCGCGTGGCCGACACAATTGCCAAAATTATCAAGATAGACGGCCACGACACGGTTTATGTTTATGTGGTGCTGGCGGGTCTGCTCGGAGCTATCGTCTGGGATCTGATCACCTGGCGGCTGGGCTTGCCGACCAGTTCCTCGCATGCGCTGATCGGCGGGGTTGCCGGGGCCGGCCTTGCCTATAAGGGATTGGATATTATCCGCTGGGGAAATATCTGGAAAACTGTTCAATTCATTCCCCTTGCACCTCTTATCGGCCTGGTAATTGGCTTTATTATCATGATAATTGTCTTCTGGATATTCCGCCGCTGGCGGCCCAGTAGTGTTGACAAGCTTTTTCGTAAGGGGCAGTTGTTATCGGCGGCGCTCTATTCGTTGGGGCATGGCGGTAACGATGCCCAGAAAACCATGGGAATTATCATGGCGCTGTTGATCGCCGGGGGAGTCATGAAACCGGAGACCAAACTCTCTCTCACCAATCTCGACACGTTGTGGATCATCTTGTCCTGTCATCTGGCCATGGGCCTGGGCACGGCTTTCGGCGGCTGGCGAATCGTGAAAACGATGGGGATGAAAATCACCAAGCTTAAACCGGTGGGCGGCTTTTGTGCCGAGACTGCCGGCGCCGCCACGTTGTTTATGGCGACTCACCTGGGCATTCCCGTCTCCACCACGCACACGATTACCGGCGCGATTGTGGGGGTCGGCGCCACGACAAATCTTTCGGGGATTAAGTGGGGTGTCGCCGGCCGGATTGTCTGGGCCTGGGTTTTCACCATACCAGCCTCGGCCCTGCTCGCCACCGGCTGTTTCTATCTTATCAAGCTTCTCCACCCGGGATTCTGAGACACTGGTTGAAACCCACGCACCCTGACATTTTTGTGGTAATTTCATGGACCCTTGCGGGGCAGAAGCACATTACGCCTCAATTGTAAACACCCGCTCACGCGATGTATTAACAGACCCAGTATAAACTAACATGCTTTGAACCTATTGCGCCGGCTTGTACCGTGCATAGAGAAGATCCATCGCTTTTGTCGCTGCGTGCCGTACCGCTTCACTCTGCCCCATATCATGACTTGCGCGATTTAAAAACTCGACATCGCTTAGGGTTCCAAGAAAAGCAATATAATATATGGAACGAATTTTCTCTTCGTCATCGCCAAGTTGATAAAATGCCTTACTACGTCTTACTTCGTATTTGTTAATCTTATTTCTGTCTGAAAATATCCGGATATATTCTAATTCGACTGATCTAATGGGATCCCTTATCGCCAATAGGGGATTGCGACGTATTCCTTGCCATCTAGCGAAAGTGCTCGTAGCATATAGTATGATGCCAATTAGTAGGAGCAAGCTAGTAATATATATTAGCATGATGCACCACCATATTCAATTCGTCGGAATCTCACATAGTTCAATTGAAATCTTGTTATGATGGAATAAGCCAAAGCATATGCAAAAGACCCCAATTGACACCAGTTATTTTTCACTAGATCAATGTGCCCCGCAATAATTCTGCAGTACACCGTAGTAATAAATACTACAAATATCATTGGCAATAGAATGTGAAATACAATGTTCCGCCTTCTTTTCTTGTCAATATCATCTTCAAATAGTATTTCGCTAGCACTACTGGTTACAATGCCTGAGCAAAAAAATAATATGACGCCGGACTGGAGATAAACATACATGTCAACGTTTGGTTTCTCAAGCCATTGTATTAGGATGGATATCCAGAGTTGAAGTAATCCAAAAACAACACCGAAAAAGAACCATATTATGACATCTCTTATTGCCTTATATCGATAATGCCCCAATCGGTTTTTGCCAATCAATCTATTAACGATACCTCTTATTGCATTAAT
This sequence comes from Candidatus Zixiibacteriota bacterium, assembly GCA_026397505.1. NCBI lineage: Bacteria > Pseudomonadati > Candidatus Zixiibacteriota > Candidatus Zixiibacteriota bacterium. Next base: position 32,727 of record JAPLUR010000010.1, on the reverse strand, counting down.
CATGCTGGCCAAGCCTCTCGATAACATCTACGAAATCTTTTATGAAGACGGGTTTTATCAAGACAGCAGATGGCCGCTTCAAAAGAGCGCCGGATGCAACAAGTTCCGTGATATATTTATTGACGTCCGGTATGTGAGTCAGGACAATTATTGGTATTGAAATGCTCCACTGTATCATAATGGCCTCAAGTTGCATCAGTACCTTGAGCCCAGTATAAATGCCATCGTTGTTGTCCTGAAAATATTTGGGTATCGAGAAATCCCTATATTCAGGTGCAGCGTAGTGAGGCATCATTATATCAACAACGATCAATTGAAATTGCTTCGGATCAGTACCAAAAATTTCAATAGATTCTATTGGATTTCGTATGTGAGTGACCGAATAATCACCCATCGATGGCAGTCCTTCTCGCAACGGCGCAGTCCTTATATCATCATCATCTATAAAAAGAATATTCATACATCAACCCTTTCACTATTGTTGCAGTACTCTAAATGAAGGTAGCCTCATTGTTATGATCGTTGGATTATGGCCAGATTTCACAAAAACATCACCGCCATGAAATCTCAGAATGGTCTTGCATATGAATAAACCCAGCCCAAGTCCACCGGCGCTCTGTATACCGGCGTTTCTGCCTTTTCTGTGAAGCTCGAACACGACTTTCTTCTCGTCCTCATCTATACCTATACCCTGGTTCTCGAAATCGATATGAAGTGCTCCTCGATCATCGAAATATGGTCTTATTTTTATATCCGCGAGCATATTGGGTGTTACTGCTTTATTCTTAGGATCAAATGAGTACTTAATTGCATTGCGTATGAGATTGCTGAAAACCTGTATTATCTGTTTCCTGTCTACCAAGATACTTACAGGGAGTGGTTCATAGTGAATATCAATATGCCTTTCGCGTCTTGCTTCATCCTGAAAGGCGTTCTTCATAGGCATTAGGATATCCTTCTCCAGCCAGAGCTCCTCTTCTCGCGGCTGTTCTATACTCCATTCACCTTTTGTCATAATAAGACTGGTTAATTCTACATCCTGAAGAGGGGGTGTCATAATATCAACCGCAAGCATCACAGCATCATCGAGTTTACGCAGGGCTACAATTGAATTGCCAGTTTCGATGTTTCTCTTCACAAGTTCTAAATTATTCCTCAGGCCCATAAGACTCGAACCAAATTCATGAACAAAAGTGAGCATAAATTCATGGTTCAATCTAACCCCTTCCTTCATAGTGTAAATAATGCCAAAAATACCAGCCCAAAACTGCAGTCCTTCTAAATAGAAGTGATTAAAACAGTTGAAAACGGCATTTGATTTGTGTACAACGTCGACACATCGTATTACACCTACAACCTCGCCGCCGGGCGAAATCACCTGTGTCGCCATCATAGAATGGCTGTTGTTACGCGTTTCTGGAACGTATTCCTCAAATTTCGGTGATCGCCTTTTATCGTCATAAAGGTTATATACTATTTCGCCATAAGGTCTTCTGGCTAATTCCGCTGCTATAAAGCCCGTTATGCCCTCACCAATTCTATAGATTCTACTGCCAACTAAATATTTGGCATTTTGCGTTTGATCGGTTGTACCTACAAGTCTTAAATATCTTGAAGTGCGATCAATAATGAATATTGATGCTGCGGCAGCATCAAGTGTCGTGCGGATTAATTCGGCCATATCACTATAAAATTCGATCCCCGTCATAGAAGATACTTCCAGAAGCCTTTTCGAGAAAATACGACTCCGCTTGTATAATTCATTCCGCGTTGCTGAATATATTGAAACCGCGACCCGACGAGCGAATGATACGAACATTGGTAATCTTGATCTCCATATCGCACGACCCGGGAAGCAGATTAATACGCCTAAGACTAAACGATTATCAGGCAAAATGAGTGGTATTACAAGTGCTTTTCTTGTATCCAACTCTCTAACCGCCTCAAACCATTTGAAATCCTCAGGTTTCAGATCCTCAACATAATCGATTTTCTTACTGATTATTGCCCTTCCTACAAAGCTATCGGAAACCTTCAGAAATTCGGGGCCTTTCAGATTCTTTTTTCTTTCAGATTCTAATTCGGTTAGACCCACAACATGCCGGACAACAAGATAGTCATTTGTTGGGTCATTATAAGGTGCTTGCGGGTCAAGTATGCATAGAGCTGAGAGACGGGAATTAGTCCACGTATTCAGAAATGACAATATTCTTTCGAAAGTCTCGTCTAAGTCATTGTTGATTATATCAAGGAATTCCGGGATATCGCTACGTGCAGCATTATATGGTGGGGGGGCTTGGCGGTCATCTGTGTAGCCAATCATCTTCAAATGAGCATTATAATAATTCTGAAGGTCTGTGGCATATTCCTTTAGTCTTTTTCCCCTATCCTTAAAGCTAATCTGGTCCATATAGAGGTCTATGGTGAATTTCTCCAAGAATGATTTTGCTTCTTCTTTATTTGTCAGTACTCCGCCCAAGCAAAGAATAGCCACAATTCGCTTCTTATCTGCACACCAAATTGGCTCAACAACATGCTGAAGACCGAAAGGACAACTCTCCAATTCCTTTAATGCTTTTTTGTCCGTATCGATGAGTACCCGCGCTGCCAGTGCTATATTTCTTTCCGAGCATCCCCCGCGTCCAACCTGGTTATAGTGCTGCAAACAAATAGGATTCAAATCAGATTCATTCAAAATCGGCGGCCTACCGGGCTCAACATATATCCCGACTGCTAGTCCAGAATTGAGAAAAAAACCTTGGAGGAATATCTTGAGGGTATCCTCGGTCACAACATCGGTGAGCTTTGGTATGTTTGATTTGTGCATGGATTTGCTTCAAATTCTATTTTGCCCTAAGGCTTCCCGCATCCTCTGCGATCACATGGCTTGGCGCAAATTCCTTTTTAAATTATAGATAAATATATCCTCGCCGTCAAGCTCAAAAAAAGGGATTTTCGTATCTCTTATTATGGGTGGCAATGCCATAATTCGTCAAAAAAAATCCCCATTGAACGGAAAATTAGTTAGATTATAGGTTGTATGCCCAGAATTACCCTAAATGCAGTGAATCATTATGAAACTTGATTTCAGCGAAGAAAAAGTCGAAATAAAGTCGCGGTTGCCGGTGCTGCCGCTGCGCGATATTGTCATATTCCCCCATATGATTTACCCCCTCCTGGTTGGGCGGCAGTTTACGGTCTCGGCCCTTCAGGAGGCAATGATTCTCGATAAGCAGATTTTCCTCTGCGCCCAGAAAACCCCCGAGATCGATATTCCTAACCTCGAGGATCTCCATCAGGTCGGCGTGGTCGCCCGCATCCTCCAGGTGATGAAACTCCCCAACGGCACCATAAAGGTTCTGGTTGAAGGATTAATCCGCGCCCGAATAAAGACCTTCAATAAAACCGGCGGGTTCTACACCGCCCGCCTTCAGTTAGTCTCGGCCGATTCTTTCAAGGATACCGAAACCGAGGCCCTTGCAAGGACTGTCAGTGAGCTTTTCTCCGAATATGTGCGTCTCAACCGCCGTATCCCCGAAGAGGTTCTCTTCTCTATTTCCTCTATCGATGATTACCAGCGGCTGGCCGATACTATCGCCGCCCATATCCTGCTCAAAATGGAGACCAAGCAGCAGATACTGGAGTTTGAGACGGTCAAACCGCAGTTGATTAAGCTGGGCGATACTCTTCGCTCGGAAATTGAGATTCTTAAAATCGAGCAGAAAATTGATGGCACCGTTCGCGAATCACTCTCCCGCAATCAGAAAGAGTTCTATCTCCAGCAGCAGTTGAAAGCCATAAAAGAGGAGCTGGGGCAGGGGGAGGATATCGGCAATGAGGTCGAGGACCTTGAGGATAAGCTGGAGGAGCTTTCGGCGCCTCCGGAAGTAAAAAAGCGGGCAGATGAGGATATTAAGAAGCTGTCAAAAATGCACCCTTATTCTGCCGAATCGGCAGTTCTGAGAACATATGTCGAGTGGCTATTATCATTACCCTGGAACAGTGTCACGACCGATAGAGGAAATTTCGCCGAAGTAAAATCTATCCTTGATGGCGACCACTACGGACTCGAAAAACCGAAAAAACGGATTTTGGAGCACCTCGCTGTTTTGAAAATAGCAAAAAAGGTGAAAGGGCCGATTCTCTGCCTGGTCGGGCCTCCGGGCGTCGGGAAAACCTCTTTAGGCCGCTCCATAGCCCGGGCATTGGATAGGAAGTTTGTTCGGATGTCGCTGGGCGGGATTCATGATGAGGCCGAAATTCGCGGGCACAGGAGAACCTATGTCGGTTCGCTGCCGGGCAGAATAATACAATCGATCAAGAAAGCCGGCTCCGCTAACCCGGTGTTCTTATTGGATGAGGTTGATAAAATCGGCATTGATTTTCGCGGCGACCCGGCGGCGGCGCTTCTGGAAGTGCTCGATCCGGAGCAAAATGCCACTTTCTCGGATAATTATCTCGAGCTCGATTTCGACCTCTCGCGAATTCTTTTTATCACTACCGCCAATTCTGTCTCCGGCATTCCGCGACCGCTGGCCGACCGGATGGAAATTATCCGCTTACCGGGGTATCTGGAGCATGAAAAGCTGGGAATTATCAAAGGATACCTGATTCCAAAGTTGAAAAAGGAAATGGGTCTTGAGGGTATTGATATTGAATTCAATGACAGTGCCCTGATAGAAATAATCAGATATTACACCCGGGAATCCGGGGTTCGAGAGGCCGAGAGGCAATTGGCCTCGATTATGCGGAAAGTCGCCCAGCAGTTGGCGGAAGGGAAGAAGCGCCGCAGATTCCCTGTCAGCGCTTCGAAAGCCTCATCTTATCTTGGTGTGCGGCAATATATTTCGACAGATATTCAGGCCCGTCCGGGACCGGGGTACGCAGTTGGCCTAGCCTGGACCGAATTCGGCGGCGAGCTTCTTCCGATTGAAGTAACTCTCATGAAAGGCTCCTCTAAGCTGACTCTGACCGGCCGGCTCGGGACTGTCATGCAGGAATCGGCTTCCGCCGCGCTATCATATGTCCGAAGCCATGCCGGCAGATTCAATTTGGCTTCCGATTTCTTTGAGAAAATGGAAATTCATCTCCATGCGCCGGAGGGAGCAGTGCCTAAAGATGGCCCCTCGGCTGGAATTACTATCCTGCTGGCTATGATTTCCGCTCTGACCGAGACGCCAATTCGCTCCAGCCTCGCCTTTACCGGCGAAATAACCTTGAGCGGTGATGTTCTCGCTATCGGTGGACTAAATGAGAAGCTTCTGGCGGCCAAAAGATCCGGGATAACCGATATTCTTTATCCTTTCAAAAACAAGAAAGATCTTGCCGATCTCCCCACCGAACTGCTGCACGGACTTAACCTGATGCCGATTAAGAAGGTCGAGGACGCCTTGAAGGTGGCTTTCAAACAGGGATTTCGAAAGAAAGCCCCGGCCAAGGCTGCGGAAAAAAGAAAAAAAGAAACTACCCGGACCCAATAAAATTCCTTATACTTGCCCGGTTATTCTGGACAAGCCAAAAACAGATGATAAGAAAGGCGCTTTTTCACGGGTCGTACTACGATGTCCGGAATATACCCAATGATCGACTCCTGCAAATGGCTTTCGCCGGGCGCTCCAATGTCGGCAAATCATCCCTGCTTAATCATCTGGTCGGCCGGAAAGGACTGGCCAAGACCTCAAGCACACCCGGAAGAACCCAGTCGTTGAACTTCTTCCTCATCGAAGATCGCTACTATTTTGTCGACCTCCCCGGCTATGGGTACGCAAGAGCCCCCCAAAAAGTGAAAGACGATTGGGGGAAACTTGTGGATAAGTATGTAAATGAGGTGGAAAACCTGTGTGGAATGGTACTTTTGCTCGATTGCCGGCGGGAATTGAACGAGATGGACCTGATGTTGGTCGACTGGCTGCAAAATAGGAAACTGGATTTCCTTCCCGTTCTGACCAAGGCCGACAAATTGAGCAGGAGTGCTTTAATCCGTAAAACCAACGAAACCACTCAACTTCTAAGACTACCCGCAGTCCCGTTTTCGATACTTTCCGGGATGGGTGTCAAGGAAGTCTGGAAATGGATTTTACAAAAAGTGGGAGATAGATAATGGGTAAGAATGTTATCGTGGTCGGATGTCAGTGGGGCGATGAGGGTAAAGGGAAGGTGGTTGATATTCTGGCGGAGAAAGCAGATATCATCACCCGTTTCCAAGGCGGGGCCAACGCCGGGCACACTATTATCGCCGGTGGGAAGAAATATATTCTTCACCTGATCCCATCGGGTGTGATTCATCCGGGTAAGATCTGCTATATCGGCAATGGGGTGGTGCTCGACCCGTTTGGCCTGATGGAGGAACTTCAGTGGCTTCACGATGAGGGAATCAGCACGGCCGGGCGCCTCTTTATCTCAGCCGCCGTCAATCTGGTCCTTCCCTATCATAAGCTGATTGATTGTATCGATGAAAAGAAACGAGGCGGCGATGGTATCGGAACGACTCTGCGCGGTATCGGCCCAGCCTATCGGGATAAGATTGACCGCTGTGGAATCCGCCTGAGTGACCTTTTTGATTCCGATAAATTGAAGAAGAAGCTGGAGCTTCAGCCGAAAATAAAAGCGGAATACTTCTCCGGCTCTGCCGATGAACGAGCCGATATCGACAAGATATATAATGATCTTCTCGCATTGGTTCCGATCCTCGAGCCGATGGCGGCTGATGTTTCTTTTCAGCTGGAGCGGCATAATCAGGAAGGGAAATCGATTCTGTTTGAGGGGGCGCAGGGGGCGATGCTGGATATTGATTTGGGAACTTATCCTTTCACAACCTCTTCCAATACCACTGTCGGTGGGGCGCTCACCGGGCTGGGGATGGGGCCAAAGATGATCGATGAGGTTATCGGCGTGGTGAAAACCTATACCACTCGGGTGGGGTGCGGGCCATTTCCGACCGAGCTGATCGACAAGGATGGCGAACATCTCCGTAAGGCCGGGGGCGAATTTGGCGCCACCACCGGGCGGCCGCGCCGGACCGGCTGGCTCGATATGGTCGCCCTCCGCTACGCCTGCCGTATCAATGGCATCGAAAAAATCGCCCTCACCAAGCTCGACGTGCTCGATAAATTCGAGAAAATCAAAGTCTGTGTCGGCTATGAATCGAACGGAAAAACAGTCGACCAGGTGCCGCTCGATATAGCCGAACTGTGGAATGTCAAACCGGTCTATCGCGAATTTGAGGGATGGATTAGTTCCACCACCGGGGTGACCGATTTTGCCCGATTGCCAAAGAAGGCACAGGACTACTTGAAGTACATAGCCGGGGAGCTAAGAGTCGGCATCGCTCTGGTTTCGACCGGGCCGGGGCGGGATGATACGATAGTCCTATAGTATGGGTCGCAATAGATTTGAGCCTAGATTTCATATAAAAGAGGAATATTGGTTGATGTTATATGAGAATTTTGTAATATTTATTATCTAGCTTTAAACGTGAACCATGGGGGTAAGAATGCTAAACAGACTGTTGACACTGGCTCTGATTGCCTTTTTCTTCGTGCTCAATAGCACAAGCGCCGCGCCGCTTAAGGAATACTGGCTTAGAATGGAGCAAAATGGTAAGGCATACGGATACGAGCATATACAGATAAGAACGCTTGATGACGGCAATCTGGAATATCGATACAATAAACATGTAAAGCCTGAACTGCGGCAGTTTCTGCCGGGCGATATTGTGGAGGAAGGGACTTTTCTTGTCACCCCCGACTTCAGACCGGCGAACGGAATGAGTTTTCACTATCGTATTGCATCTCCGGCGAGAAGTATCAATATGCAGGGCGGCTGTGGTGATAGTTACTTATGGATGAATTGTTGGGATGATCTTATAGGCGAATGTTGTGACGTGGAATTCGATGCCGATAACGCATATTACGATATTGTCATCCCGGATTTGATTCTCTTAAATAAGGATTTGGATGAATGGAAATTCGACGCTTTCAATCCGGGGGAATGGGAGCCGGATACCGCTACTGTGAAAATCACTGCAAGAAATGATACCTCAGTTAGTGCCACAATATTATTACGCGGCTCAAAGATAAATTACATCTTGGATACGCGTCGCGGTATCAAAGAAATTGAGGTTGAAGATAGTGGGGCTTCTTTTATAGAGCGTGCGGTCGATTCCGCAACCGCCATAAATGTCGACTATTTAAATGTTGTGAGTGATGATATAGGCAGGATATCTACGGAGTATCAATTCCGTGATTTTGATAGAATGAAACAGACTTATATTCAATTTACCTGCAATATGAACACTTTCAGGTATATGAACAATTTGACGGATAATCATCAGAAATGCATCGAAATCATGTACCCGAAAAGGTTTGCCGCTTTATTGGAAATCAACCGCCCTGAGCCGAAAAATGTAACTTTTCCTTTACCCATAACTGGCAATCAATACAGTGATTGCTTGGGGGAGAGTGAACTCGTCCGTTTTGGCGAAGAAATAAAGCCTCTGGCGGCCGATATCGTCAGCAATGTAACGGACGCCTATGAGGTGGTTAAGAATATTCTGGACTGGATATCATCCAACATTGAATATAATCCAGCGGCAGGGCTTCAAAAAGCGTCCGAGACTATTTTCCGCAAGCAGGGAAATTGCGGCGAAATGGCTATTCTATTTGCATCGCTTGCCCGAGCCGCAGGCATTCCCACCAGATTTGCTTATGGCGAGAAATATATGACTACGTACTGGCACGGTCAGATATGGAATGAGGTTTGGATCGGTGACTGGGTTGCAGTTGATCCATCTGTTGGGCAATTTATAGCCGGTCCCGGCCATATTAAAATAAACTCCTCTCCAGACTATTTTACTCTTCAGAGAATGCCAACAAAAATAGGTGCTGATTTCACTCTGGACTTTCTGGAATTTAAAATGGACTCCGCCAAGATTGAATAGGCCCTGAAATCGCTTTCCTCCCGGTTCCAAATTGGCAGACAATCTCGGTAATCGGTTGGATCATTTCGGCATGAAAAGGAATTAGGAGAGCTTCTTATGATTGCTTTGGAAGACAATTCATTATCCATGTCTTTAAAAAAATATCATATTGGGGTTGTATTTGGCCGATAGACTATATAGAATTCGCTTGATTAGAAAAATAATGATACTATATTAAATTTGGTGATGTGCTGATGCCAACCACACTGAAAATCAATCGTTCGTTCGGGTTGATGCCCGATTTGGCCCATATCGAGGAATCGCTCTGCGCCAAAGGATACAACTTTGTTGCAGGCGTTGATGAGGCCGGGCGGGGCCCGCTGGCTGGGCCGGTGGTAGCGGCCGCCGTAATCATTCCCAAAGGGGTTGTCATTCCCGGTGTTGATGATTCCAAAAAACTGAGCCCGCGCCGGCGCGAGGAACTATTCGATGATATCGCCGCCGCCGGCGCTGTCTGTGCCGTCGGTATTATCGACAATGCCACTATTGATCAGGTCAATATCCTGCGCGCCTCGCTTCTGGCTATGCGCAAAGCGGTCATATCGCTGGGGACAAAGCCGGAATTGATTCTGGTTGACGGCAATCATACTATCCCCAATCTGGAAATCCCCCAGTTTGCCATTGTCGGCGGAGATTCCATCTGCGCCTGCATCTCGGCTGCCTCCATTATTGCCAAGGTCACCCGCGACCGGATTATGGACAAGTATCAGGAACTCTACCCGGAATTCTCATTCTCGGAGCATCGCGGCTACCCCACGGCCAAACATCTTGATGAACTCCGGATGTTCGGTCCAACCGAGATTCACCGTCGCACTTTCCGCCCGGTCGAGGAAATTCTCAAATAATCATTCCCATCACTTTGAACCGGAAATCCAAACAGAGCACGCGGGCTAAAGGAGAGGGCTTTGAGAAGCTGGCCGAGGAATTTCTTGTTAGGGAGGGATTCCGCATTCTGGAAAGAAACTGGCAGGCCGGCCACAAAGAAATTGATATCATAGCAACCAAAGAGAACTTGGTGGCCTTTGTGGAGGTCAAGGGAAGCCGGAGCGGTGAGTATGGCCATCCCAGCGAATGGGTCAACCGCCACAAGAGAGAAAATTTAGTCCAGGCGGCGCAGCAGTTCATTATCGAACACGAATTAATCGGATTTGATTTCCGCTTTGATCTGATAACTTTTTTCGAGGGGAAATTAGAACATTACCCCGATGCTTTTCAAATAGAATCCGATTGAACTTTAGCTCTGATTGAATCGGCCGATATCTTTGCCCTCTTTCTCAACTCTTCCTGCCACCATTTGACACTGCTGTCGGTCATGTCCGTGACATATTTCCAGAATACGGCCCATTCCTCGTGATCATCTTTGAATCGCTCTTTGAAATCGAGCATTTCTTTTGCCGTAACATTGTACTTGCGCAATATCGAATCCCTGACCACCGAAAAAGAGTCTTTCTTGTTGCGGTAAAGCTCGGCTGCAACCGAGGTTTCGGTGATTGCTCCGGCATAGCGACGGTATTCAATTTGCAGACGGTGCTCTTTCCAGTCTCTTATCCATAGATATCCGGTTACAATCAGAGCCGCCAGAACCAAAACGCCGATAATCCGCCAGATCAAAGCTAACCAACTTTCAGTTGATATTAGTCGTAAAAGGCGTAAATTACAGCCGGTAAGCTCAAAGGTCAATAAGTATATGGAACTGAAATATCCTCCGGTCCGAAGAAAAAGCCGCGCTGTCAAAGCGGGCAAAGTCATAATCGGCGGTGGATTTCCGATATCAGTCCAATCGATGACCACGACCGACACCCGCGATACCGCCGCCACGGTCGCCCAGATAAAGCGGCTCGAGGCCGAGGGGTGTGATATTGTCCGGGTGGCGGTGCTCGATGATGAGGCTGTTTCCAAGTTGGCCGAGATTAAATCGCAAATTGCTATCCCGCTGGTGGCCGATATCCATTTTAAGTATAAACTGGCTCTGGAGTCGATTCGTCAGGGAGTGGACAAGATCCGTATCAACCCCGGCAATATCGGCGATGATTGGAAAGTGAAAGAGATTGTCCGGGCGGCCAAAGATGCCGGCATACCGATTCGGGTCGGGGTCAATTCCGGCTCGCTCCCGAAAGACTTGCTTGAGAAATACGGCCATGATCATCCCGAGGGGTTTGTGCAGGCGGCGCTTCGCCAGATTGAGATTCTGGAAAGTATCGATTTTCATGATATCGTTATTTCGCTGAAATCGACCAATGTCAATACCGCCTACTTTGCGCATATGATGCTGGCCGAAAAAATAGACTATCCGTTTCACCTGGGGATCACCGAGGCGGGGACACTGGCAACCGGCACGGTCAAATCAGCGGTGGGGCTGGGGGCGATTCTTATCAATGGTATCGGCGATACGATCAGGGTGTCGCTGACGGCCGACCCGGTCGAGGAGGTGCGAGTCGGCAAGGCGATTTTGAAAGCGCTGGAGCTGAAAAAAGAGGGGGTGGAGGTGATCGCCTGCCCGACCTGCGGGCGCTGCCGGATAGATTTGATCCCGCTGGCCGAGGCGATCGAACAGAAAACGCGGCGCTATAAAACACCACTCAAAGTGGCCGTGATGGGGTGCATTGTGAACGGCCCCGGCGAGGCGGCCGCCGCTGATATCGGCATTGCCGGCGGTGATGGCATGGGGATTCTGTTCAAGAAAGGGGAGATTATCGGCAAGGTGGAAGAAAAAGACCTTGAGGCGGCGCTCCTGAAAGAAATTGAGATATTGACCGGCGGAAAATAGCAGGTCACGGATTTGCAGGTCGGCGTTTCGAATTCCGGCATTGGTTTTGTAGGTCAGTGACCCCTTAGTGTCCTGACAATGATTTGCGAAGCAAATCAAATTTACCGCGCCGTCAGTCCCGACCTCTGTCGGGATTGCCTGACGGAATTATTCGTCGTATCGCAACCCTCGGAGTCCTGATGAGTACAAAGCGAGGATTGTTCAAAAATAAGAAAGTAATGGCATGGGTGCTAATGATGTCCGCCATAGTTTTGCACGTGGTTGACGAAGCCATGACAGATTTTCTGCCATTCTACAATCAGGTCGTGACCGGCCTCCGGCAGCGTCTCGGATTCTTTCCAATGCCGACATTCACATTTCGACTCTGGCTTGCAACTCTGATCTTTTTAGTTGTTGCCGGCTTTGCCTTCACACCTGTAGTTGCCCGAGGCGGAAAGCTGGTACAGCGATTCACGACTGTTCTGGGTATACTTATGATATTGAATGCGTGCGGTCACATGATTGGGTCGGCTTTCCTGTGGAGAATCTTGCCCGGATTCTGGAGCTCGCCTATCCTGCTTGCCGCGGCAGTTTTTATGCTTGTCCGCGGCCTCAGCGATTCATATTGGACATCCCGCCGGAATGAGATATAATCGTCCCCGATCAAGTGCAAACACACCAATTAAGATAAAAGTCAGGATCTAAAAAGATCCTGACCTGTTTCTGCTACTAGTGATTCTTAGAAGGTTAACGGCGTGCGATCGTAAGGAAGAACAGCGAATGGTGGAAAATAAGTAAACTAGAAACCTCTATGCTCTTCTTCGATCTTCTCTCTTTCGATGATGTACTCTACAGACTTAATCTCTTCATCTAACCATTGTAACACATTCGCATCTTGCTCAATCGATCGTAACTGTTCAAGAGCAGCCTTTTTCTTTCTAAAATGTAGGCTACCAGGTCCAGTAAATCCCTCGGTCCCGTAGTTTGCATGGAACTCATTTCGCACAGCCTCAATACCCCCATATCGGACCAAGACATCTCTAGCCAGACTAGTAACGCCACCTTGATTGGAAAGACTTGGAGGGACTATGTAGGCCATATAAGGCGCTCTCTCATTTTTATTTGCGTCAACCCATCGCCAAATATCTGTGCGATCAAAGAAATACATCGCACCCTGAGGTGCCGGAGAGAACTCGCCGCCCCTAAGCCATTGCGAGATGTGGAATGCCACTGCGGTGACAGGAGGACCAATCTCTCTTACGGCAAGCTGCCATACTGCTGAAGGAAATCTCTCGGCGATTGCGTTCATAACCCTCTGCGATCCCGAATGATATCCTCCAATTATCGTCCCTTCCAATCCAAAATTAACAATGTACTTCTTGGCGATTTCTAAACCGATATCAGGATTCTGATAAAGCAGAGCGAGTGCTGTCCACTCCCAGATGCCATCGACGATAGGAGCAATCCACTCATCCCTCTGGTCCAAATCAAACAGTGAATCATGCAATATTAGCTCGAGAGTTATATCTCGTGGCATCGTGCGTACTGGCTCGGGGTACGCATAGTAATAATGATGTAATTGCATAGCAATTGCAATCGACTTCCTGTTGCCGGGGGACAGCAAGAACCTAAGCCACCCAATTAATATTGATTCAGCGATCTTTCTGGCAATTCCTCCTCTTGAGAAAGGCTCCAGATCTTCAGGGCGGATCTTTGCTGCCTCCGCGAGTTCCAGTATACGCTTCGCTGCTCTGTCAGTGATACCTGAGCGCCAAGTCAGTTCGGGTACCCAACCGACTGTTTCATCATCATTGGCAATTTCCTCGAGTGTTGTCTCCCAAAGACTTTCATCGCGATGAAGCAGAGCAGCGAAGTACCCCCCTAGAAATGCTCTGTTATCGCCTCGCTTCTGACTTTCAATAAGTAATGGCAGAAAAGAATTCACAGTATCAATTGAGCCCAAATCAAAGCCAAACTCAACACCACGGGCCGCCTTTTCTGTCATCAACCAGGTAAGCTCTGAATTCAACAATGCCGGTTCCGCTGCTACCTTCTCTGCAAGTGTGCCTATCCTGGCACGAGCGACATCAGTTTTATTGCCCTTGTCATCAATGTGGTCTTCATATATGAACATGCCAACATATCGTTTTAAGAGCGAACTAAAGTCTGAACCAACGATATCTTTTTGGATCTCTTCCCATTTAGCAACTATATCGGGGGGAGCCATATTACGATCATAGTGTAGAATTCGCAAAATTACTTTGACCACCTCTTCCTTATCAACCATGTAGGAGCTGGCCAGGTTTTCCATGGTCTTCTGAACAATAGGCGCTAAATACTGTATCTGTGCCAATCCCCTTGCCCTGTTTAGAAGTATTTCGATGCCTTTCTTGGCATTTTCAGTGTCCAGTGTGGCGTAGTGGGCAGACACCAAATTCCAAACTGTTTCATAATATTCGTACAACTCGCCCCAGGTTTTCGGCGTCCATAATTCCGGCAACTTCTTCAAGCCCTGATATTCGGGACCAACTTCTCTGAAACCCCCTTGAGTCCCTAGGGCCTTATCACAGGCCAATAGAGCTATGCGAATATTAACGTGATTTCCCGAATCGAACAACTCCTGAAGCAGCGTAATACGCTTCATAGGCGGAACTTCTGTGGGTGCAAGACGGCCAAAACCGGGGGCAAATAATTCCGCGAACACTCCAGTTGCGTTGTTGGCCACATCCTCTGTCTCGGCTCGTGCGAGGGCCAATAGGAGTCTTGCACCTCGCTCAAATGTTTCTTTCCAAATAACAATGCGCTCTAGTGCCCATACTACGTACCGCCTTCCGTCCTCAAAATGCCGCAACTGGTCTTCATTCCATGAACCAATGGCTCTCTCCAACGCGGCGCATGCTGCCGTTGAATCCGCATTTGTCAGAGCAAAAAATAAGCGGGACGAAAGCATTGAGTTCAGCGATTCACCAGTAGGGAAAGCACCATCAGGCCCGAGTAGGTCCCGAGTAATCTTCTCTGCTGTAGGTGATTCGGCGGCGTATGTGAACATTTCATTGTGCCAACCGATTAGATCGTCAGGAACGCCCTCAACGAATCTGCTATAGTTGTATGTACCCCCATAGTGTTCCCACCATTCTACCCACATCCTTAAGTGCATCAGTTTGCGGGTGAAACGAAGCACATATTCGCCTCTAAGGATGCCTATGTCACGAAGGCTTACGATTATTGATTCAAATTGAGGTTTGCTGATAGTAGAGTCAATTTCTTGGACTTTGGAGCAGATAACATTCCTGTGACGCCTATAGTGATCTGAATCAAATCCAAATTGTCTATATAGACTCAAGCAGCGTAGTACTAAAACACGTCGTGAGTGCTCATTTGACCCGGGAGTACAATTTATCGATATCCGACTCTGCCAAACCCTTATCATGTCGGGACTCTTGAGCAAATTTGGTTCCTCGCCAACAAGATGTTGACCGACATCATGCGCATCTCGCGCAAATCCGTCTACAAAATCTGCCCAGCGTGATGCATCAACACTCTCAATGCCATAGGACGAAATAATGGCCATCGATTGTTCACGTGGTAATCGGGGAACACCGATATTTACAGTCCCTGATATTCTCGAAACCCTCTCATCATTGATTGTTATCAGTCGTATTCCTTGCCGATTTGGGCCAAGGAAATTGGTTAATTCATACCCTTTTTCCGGTGAGCATTCATCTACGATCAGAATGCACCGAAAGGGGTTATCGCCCTTTGCGAGTTCGCGATATAAATCACTATTCCGAAGATCGCCAGGATTGCTGAAATAGAGAATAAGGGGTTGGATTCTTTCGTCTCTAGTAGCTTCGAGTACTATTCTTGTTTTGCCCACACCCGAGTCGCCAAATACATGAATTCGATTATTCTGCGAAGTGGACAGTAATTCGTCGATGATTGTCTTAATTATTGAGTCAATGTTTGAGGTCGGGAAATATGTATAGGACATATTGGCGTTTGCGGACCATCTTTTGTGAGTTTGCATTAGTCCGCCCCGACTGGTGATTGCCAAAGAAATTGATGGATAAACCGAAACGAGAGAGGCAATCTTGTTTTGGCCCCAAACTGTGATCTTGACTCGACCCAAATCTGGATATTGCTTTTCGATGATTTCGGTCATCTTGGAAATCTTATCCTCCAAGTTATGTCTGGGGTTGTCCCAACCAAACAGCAATGCGACAAAAGTGCCACCCTGCTCAAAACAATGCCTTACGCCACCTTTTAACTCTTTTGTGCGTTTTTCATATAGAAGATCCCGTAGCACTTTGTCAGTAAGGCGAGGAATGGGACCGGATTTGATTTGATATTTGCAGGTGCCTTGGATCAGGAGGCCTTTAGATGTAGGCCCTGGTGGCAGAGTAACCTCGGCGTCAATTCCGCCATCTGCAGCATTAATATTGAATGGAACGTTTATTTGAGATCTGGGTAGTCCGATTGCGGTTGCCTCTGCCCACAGCAATTGTCGCACAACATTAACGGCGTCTTGGGGCCCAAGGTTAAAAAGGTGATTCGCAGTTACTGTAAAAACAGTGTCCATATAAACGTTAAATTAATTATTCATCAAATCAAATTGGTAACTCACCCAACGGGTGGGAATTCCAATACTCTAGGCCAGGTGCAAATTAATAATTGCAATTTTCCACCAAATCTGATATAAAATACCCACTTTCGGCGCAAAGTCAAGCTGAATTCGCTTTTAAAGAATCTTAAGAGAACCGTCAGGTCATCATTCCGCTTGCGGCGGGTGGGTTACCCGATTTATCCCGTATCCATAGCCATCCCATACACTATGTAGCGTTGGGCGGGCGAGGGGGTGGATTAGAGATGTCACATGGTATATGCCAATCGAGCCAGCAATGGCAGTGAAAGCAAAGCTCCGCACATACATCAATCGGGCAGAACTTTATGATACAAACATTAGACCCGCAGTCCAATGGATCATCGCCACCATCAGGCGGTTCAACCAACCAATTCATGTTGTCACCTCCTTTCAAACATGATAGAGATTCAGGATTTTGTGTTCTGAACAGGCATTATTGCTTTTCATATGATATCACCCACAAGGGGTCGCTTTTCGACCTGAGGCCAAAGCCCGCGTTCTTTTGCTTCTTTTACAATCTTGAGCATAGACATGAGATTGTATTTCCAATTCGCACAGAAATCATTACAAACATAGGCACCATTCTTTTGATATAGTCTTTTGTACGGGCACCCACCCATGCAAATGGGCAGGATATTGCATTCTCTGCAATCGCTTTCGAACGGGGTCCAGCTCAACCATTTAGCATAGTTATGATTATACTCAATCCCTTCGGGGGTTAGAATCCCGGTTCGCAGTTCCGATTCACCTACGGTATTCCAGCAGTTCTGGATATTTCCATTTGGTTCGATTACGACCGAACCCCGGCGAATGGCGCCGCAGTTGCTCATCATGATCATTGGGTAATGCGTGATTCTAAATCCCATATCCATGGCTATTTTGTATGTATTGGCTGAAAAAGTGGAAAATTCCTCCGTCATCATGCATTGCGCGGCGATACCAGGGCAGGATTTTGATAAATGAATTACCTGGCCCAAACAAAGATGAAAATTGGGTTTTTCGTGAAATCCCCTTTTCTTTAAATCCTCAAGCAAAAGAGAAGTGCTCTCTTGATTTCGCTTGTCGATATTTATGCGTATTGATAGCATAATGGGAGCATTATCGGGGATATTGGCAAGATTGGCAACAATCCGATCATAAGTTCCTCCGCCATTTTTAAGAGGCCGTCTAATATTATGAACTTCCTTTGGTCCATCAACCGTGATCTGAAGAAATGCTATTCTCGCTTTGAGAATCAATTCAAGATTGGCCTGGTCAAGAAGATAACCATTGGTCACCATCCCGGCAAAATATTTACTTTGCTTCGCCTCACAAATTTTCATGAAATGATTGGACATTTCCTCAACGATTTGCGGCGCCAGCAAAGGTTCGCCTCCATACCATGTAACAGAGAAGGCAGATCCCTCCGAAATTTCACGTTCACATAATCCGATAATATTATCATGCACTTCATCGGTCATTATACTTCCGCAATGTGGCGGCAATGAATGAAGTCGGGCGTCTTCATAGCAATAATCGCATGCAAAATTGCATTCAAGGGTGGGTATAATAGTGAGTGCGAGTCGCCGGCCATCGAAACGGGCGGTATAATGTCGAAATTTTATTAAGTCAATTTCCTCAATATCCGATCCTATTAAAAATCCACCTTTCATGAAATCTTTGCGCAAATCATCATTATCAGGAGTGTGCGGGGTTTCTTTGCCCTCTGAAAACATGGCGATCTTATCATAGCTGGGTTGGTCGAGTTCCGCCAATCCACAACGCAAGGCATTAAATGCCAGCCAGTTGCCGTTTTCCAACTTGAAGAAATGATTGTATTTTGACAGCTTTAACTCATCTGCCATAAAAATTAAGACCTCCTATGGGCGAAATCCCTGTATTCCTTCAGGCATTCCGGTATCTCAAAATAGTTTAAGCCTTTTCAAATCAATCCCAGTTATGTCGAGAGATGTCGGCTGCTCTCGGCAACAAGGCGAAAGAACCTTAATGCAAATTGCCATCGAAAATATGGACCACCAGGAGCATTACGGTAATGTCACAGCGACAACTGCCTAAACATCCTCCAGTAATTACCGTTTCCCGATGAATCCAAGCTGACTTGCGGTTGTTGTACTTTCCCTGCGAGATGGCCAAAACTGATATGCAATATATACTGAACCCCTGTCAATTCCTGTCAGTATGATTTGTTCTATTTTGGAATTCTTGTTATGAGATATTTCTTTTCTTCTCACCCGGCCAGGTATATCAAAAACAGCTGGGTAGATTCCTCATTGACGGAAGCGAGAGCTGACGGAACAAGGAATATTAGAGAGCGAATCAAGATAGAAACAATCGGGGAAAGGAGAGAATCATATCGAAAAACAGTTGCTATCAGGCAAGGAGCATCTTAACTTGAAGTAAGTTCGTGTTCAAATTGTTTGACGACATAAATCTATTGGGTGGACGCAAAAATAATAGAAAACTTAGAAAGGAGATACTGAAATGACGAAACGCATGAATTACGGGTGCGTCACACTCATTATTCTCCTGTTGATTGGAGGATGTGGCACCATGGCTCAAAAAGTGGATCCCGTGACCGAGAAAGCTAAGGTCGAACAGGTAGTCAAGAACTCAATCAGGTGGGTGCTGAACAAGGACAAGGAGTTGTCCTACAGTTGCTTCGTAAATGACTCATCGCTGTTCTGGTTCTCTCCTGATAACGCCGGCACAATCTCGGGTTTTGAGGCGTTTAAGTCGTTGACGGAGCAGGTGTTCATGAATCCGGCCTTCAAAGGCGTCAGATCCGAGTTCAAGGATTTGCGGATTACTCTGTCAGGCTCCGGCGATTGCGCCTGGTGGTCTTGCTACCTCGATGATTTCAATGAATGGAACGGCCAGCCTGCGAACTGGGTAAATGTCCGCTGGACCGGCGTGCTGGAGAAGATCGATGGCGAGTGGAAGATCCGGCAGATGCATTTCTCTCACGCGCTTGAGGATTTTCAGGAGAAGCCCAAGCCGTCCGACAGCGCCGCAACGCAGAAATGACCGTTACGGCCGAGTCCTGCCGTTTCTCTCGTTTGCAGTTGCGTAGGGTACTAGATTCCGCATTGGCGGAAGCGAGACCTGACGGAACAAGTAATACCGTACGGCGGCGGGTTTGAGAACCCGCCGATCACGGTAAAATGGGAGGGAATTGTCAACCCCCCCACTCATTCCACCATAGGTGGAATTCGGGGGGAATTTTGAATTGCAGGGCTGTTTCTTCAGGTCATTTATCCGGATATCTGAAAAATGCAAAAAGGGCGAATAGCCCGTAAAGCCCATAGAGACCGTAGAGGGACTCATAACCGGGAATCATGCCCAGCATGCCAAAAATACCGAGCATCCCTAATAAGCCAAGGTAACCCAGATTTCTTTTCTTCACGAAATGGCTCCGTCATTTTAAAGGAAAATGGAAGATATCCACCTATACTTTAATATGAGAATATTACGGAAGAAAATGAAAAAGGTTTTGTGCCCGGCAGATTATTATATGAAACGTCGGGTTGCTCGACTGCACTGACGCGGAGGAGATTTGCGCCTGCGGCGCAATGTCAAGACCCCAAGGGGTCATTGATCTACAAAACTACGAAACTCAAGGGTTCCCGACGGCGAGAGAAAATAGTCGATTCGCTCCCCAAAGATTTCGGCGGGTGATTTATTCTGCACGCGGCAAATTTCGGGGCGACTGTGGGCTAATCTGTCCCCAAAGGCTTGTTCCCCACGACCGTTACACTTAAAATGGCCGCTCCCGATTTTTTGAAACCCTGCAAACCTTCAGCATCAAGATACTTGCTCAGCTGGCTGTCAGGTAATTCGATTTTCTTTTCGCTGACCACCGCAATGTCGCAAAATCCAGCCGCAATAATTGTCTCAAGATAGGCATTCTTGCTAATCGCTCCGGCCACGCACCCGGCATACATTTCGGCCGCCGCCTTAATTTTCTCCGGCAGTTCTCCCTCGATAACGATATCGGAAATGGCAAAATGACCGCCGGGTTTAAGAACCCGGAAAATTTCGCCGAACGCCTTACTTTTATCGGGCACCAGGTTCAGCACACAATTGCTTATGACTCTGTCCGCGGTATTTTCCGTCACCGGCAGGCTTTCGATATCTCCCAGACGAAACTCGACATTGGTGTAACCCATCTTCAGATTATTTTCCCGCGCTTTTTCAATCATGGCTTCGGTCATATCGATGCCGATTACCATTCCTTTATCGCCGACAATTCGCCGCGCCACAAAAACATCATTTCCCGCACCGGAACCAAGGTCGACAACGATCTGCCCTTCTTTCAGCTGCGCATGTTTGGTCGGGATACCGCACCCCAGGCCGAGATCGGCCTCGCGATTGTAACCCTCAAGTTTCGAGTAGTCATCACTGAACACGGTGAAATCCGTGCCGGAACAACAATCGCCGCCTCCGCAGCAACCGGCCGGGTCCTTGGCCAAAGCAATCTGGCCATATTTCTTTTTCACAAGTGATTTGATCTTATCCGGAGAATCCATATATTTTTCCTTTCCTGCACCGTTGAGGTATCATTTATAAACTACCGAGCGCAGAGCTCAAAATGATAATCTTCTAAGATAATTTACTGCATATAAGTCAGTGGATCAAGCGGAAAATCGAGCCTGCAGGTAATCTGACTTCCGACATCGCGTCTTCAAGATTCTTTTCGCCTAAAATCGCAGGGAAAGGCAGCTTAAGCCGCCATCGAGCTTCCGAAATTCCGACATATCAAGCGCGATCGTCTTGTATCCGCACGATTCAACAGCCTTCTTTATTTTATTATACCCGGCGGCTATCAATATCGTTCCATTCAGCCAGAGGCAGTTGGCCGCATAGATTTCGTCATCATGAACCGGAATTACTCTGTACTTAGTAAACTCCGGCCGTCCGACAAATTCTCCCGCCAAAACCATAAATTCATTTTCGAGATAGGCCGTGCCCGATTTGAGATGCAGGGCGTTTTTGAGAGTTACTGTGGAGCCGTTCATATCATACTTGTTTAATATCCCGATAATCTGCTCCGCCCCTTCCCTGTTTGTCCGTTGCGAAAGGCCGATATAGAAATGGTTTCCGACCATCATGATATCGCCGGCATCGGCGGTACCGGGAGAGATGATTCGTTCGATGTTGGAATAGAACGGTCTCAAAGCTGTTTCGATCGTTTCGGTCTCGCCTCGTCTCGATGGCGCTCCCGGCCGCATGATAACAGCGCAGGCGGGTGTCAGCAGGGTGGTATCCTCTACAAATGTCGAATCAGAATAAGCATTATCGGGCGGCAGGATCGTTACCTCAAGGCCGCACAATTTGAGCGCGTCAATGTAGGCGGCATGTTGAGCCAGCGCCTTTTCATAGTCCGGCTTGCCCAATCCGGCCGAGCTGAGGCCGTCGACCATGCTGGGGCCTGGTATCCGCACAATAGCCTTAGTGAATCTCATAGCCGTTCATCTCTCCGACCATGAATATACTCAATTATGGCCCGGATAAGACAATAATTTAGAATCGTTTCTTATATATATGGCAGTATGGTTGTTTGCCGGTATGCTCGTAATAGTCCTGATGATACTGCTCCGCCTCCCAGAACTTCTCGGCCGGGGTCACCTCGGTGACCACATCGTACGCCTTCCCTTTCAAAATGGAAATCAATTTTTCGGCAATCTGTTTCTGCATCTCATTCCTGTAAAATATGGCCGAGCGGTATTGATCGCCGATATCCGGCCCCTGGCGATTTTTCTGGGTCGGGTCGTGAATCTCGAAAAACAGCCGCGCCAGTGTTTCAAAATCAGTTTTGGCCGGATCGAATACCACCTCGACCGCCTCGGCATGCCCGGTAGTATGATCGCAGACTTCTTCATACGTTGGATTGGTCGTGTGGCCGCCCATATAGCCGACCCGTGTCGATAGTACTCCCTCGGCCTGCTGAAGAAGGTACTCCGTCCCCCAGAAACAGCCTCCCGCAAAATAGGCCGTATCGGTTTTGGTTCCCCGTGCGACCGGCGTGAAATCCATCGAAATCGAATTGACACAATAGCGGGCATTTTGGGGAGTGATCTGCTCTCCCTCGAACAGGTGCCCCAGATGCGCGCCGCAGCGGGCGCAGGTTATTTCGGTGCGGATACCATCGGCATCGAGCGTTCGCTTGACCGCGCCGGGAATTTCGTCATCAAAACTCGGCCAGCCGCAGCCGGCATCGAATTTGTCTTTGGAACTGAACAGCGGCGCGCCGCACTGTCTGCAGGTATACGTGCCGTCCGCGGTGTACTTATAATATATCCCCGAGAACGGCGCCTCCGTTCCCTTGTGAATAATCACCCGTTCTTCTTCCGGTGTCAATTTATTGTATGTCATCGCATTCTCCTCGGTATTCGCTTTGGATATCAATGGCCGCGACGGGAAACTGATCACCGCCGCCGTGACCGCCACGGCCAGCAGAAGCATAAGCGATATATAACTCTTTCCAAGTTGCATAAGAATAATTTATCCTTGAGCCGGGCAAAATCCAGCCGGGCCAACGGCCATATATTTATCTGCAAAACAATCTCCGAGCGTGATTAGTTCCAGACCCGCAGGCCAAGCCCCCCTGGCGGTCTTGACTATCATTCTTTACTATAAAGTGATTGCGGGCAACCGTCCCGCAGATTATGTTTATTCAAATTGTCTCAGGAGAAATGGAGAAATATGGATACCTATTGGAAAACAACCATTTGGCGGCAATTTGGAGCCGCCATTGACATGCTTGAAAATGCCCTGCTCGCCTGCCCCGATAAAATTTGGGGCGACCGCTCGCGAAAACCGGAATATTGGTATGTGGCCTCCCACACCCTCTTCTGGCTTGATTTTTATTTGTCGGAATCCGCGGAACGGTTTACTCCTCCTGCCCCTTTTGGTCTTGAGGAGATGGATCCGGCCGGTGTCCTTCCTCCGCGGGTGTACTCCAAAGAGGAGCTTCATACTTATCTCAAGCATGGACGCGAGAAATGCCGTGCGGCAATACTGGCTCTGGCTGATGAGACCGCCAATCAATCGTGTGGCTCCAAGAGGCCGGAACTGACCAACTTTGAATTGCTTTTGTATACCATGCGTCATGTCCAGCATCATGCCGCCCAATTATATCTTATGCTTCGGCAGACAATCGATTCGGCTCCGCCCTGGGTTGGCAAAGTGAAAAACCAGTAGGCCAAGAGAGACCTACGTTGCTAAAGAGAATACTTAGTCATTCTTTGTCAGTAAGTTCCAATCCACATTACCGCAACGACATTTTACAGTAACAGGTTTCATATCTGTCATCGCGAGTGTGAGTAATGACTGACATTTATTGCACTTAAACAGTCCATGTAGATCTGCAAACGCCTCTACAATTGGTCTAAAGTCATTTGGTGTGAAGTTAGCCCAATTGTTGTAGTGCACATTCGCATTGATCCCCCATTGTTCCGCGTGAGTTCGGCTAAATATCGCGCTCCTGACACTATCGATCTCAACAAGGGCTTGTTCAAGTTCGGAATTTCCCCATGACTTTGCTGCTTTTTGTGCCTTGGCTACAAGGCTCTTGTAATAATTCATGGCCGGTATCAAATATTCGCCCAGCTCGTGTTTTCCATCAAGTGTGTAAACGACAGGCACACGAAGTGCATCACATACTAGCTGGAAGAACTGTTCTGATCCCCACCGTAGTTTATGTGCTGCCGACGATACCGCATTTTCCTTCAAGTCTTCATCAATGCGATCCCAAATTGCCTCATCAAAATCCACCGCGGGGCCTGACGCAATGTTCCAGTTCGTGAACTCATAAACCGCGGCCTTCGATACAACGCCCAAATACTGAAGCTGGCTTGCCCAAGTTCTGTCGTGTGTTGTAATAAGAAATTGGCGCTCGGGGAAAGCGCCAGCGAGCATCTCACAAAGCTGGCGGCGGTGATCCGCGTCCACTGACATTACTACGTCGTCAAAGATAGTCAAGTCGATTAGCCCCTTTGTAAGTCGCTCTGCAAGGGCCATGTAGAGACAAAGCCCCATACTGTCTTGGTGTCCCTCACTGTGGAGTGCGTGCGGGGGGTGCAGCCCGCGACCATAGAAATCGACTTGGAAATCGAGCCCTGCGCCGTCGGGCACGATAGTCGCCGCAAAAACCGATTCATCGATTTTGTGAAGTTGCCTGTAAAGTTCAACAAAGCGATCGCGTATGCTATCGTAGAGTCTTTGTAAGACTGTATCACGCGCTAACAGGAAGTCCGCGAGAAGTAATTCTGCTCTCTTCTGAGCGAGTACAGCCTTGGTGAGATCTGCTTGTGCCTTCTCTAAGGCCTTCAGGTTCTCTTCCAAGTGAGTAAGGGTATCCCATGCCGTCTGCTCAGGTGTTGGTTTCGGGCACGACGCTTCTGCGACCGCGCGAATATGTTCGAGACGATCTACAAGGGTCCCCGCGAGAAAATTCTCACGCAAAATTGTTGGTGCATTGGCCAGTTCATTAGACTTCTCAATCGGCTCTGCAATGATTTGCGAGAGTCCCTTTAGAGTGCTTAATCTGACCTCAAGCGCTGACACGTCTACATCCAGGGCCAAGAGTTTCCCGACCCTGACAATTGATTCCACTCCAAGAATCGCGGTGTTCAAGAGTGTCGTCAATTTAGATGCCAGCTCCATTATCTGCTCTTTTTGCTCCTTGGTGGACTGTGCGGCAATGAGACGCCTTTGCAGGAGTGCCCGCAATTCTCCGGGCGGCCACATAGTTTCACACAGCGGGCAACTGTCGGAGTCGTCGATGAGACCAATACCTAGTTCCACCAAGTTTAAACAAGAGAGGGCACGTAGTGCTTCTGGGTCAGAACATATCCCTGCGACTTTTGCTGTGAGATTCTGTACTAGTCCTACCGCCTCCTCTTGCCGCTCACCGGACATTTGATCCTTGAGGCCCTGTATATCCTTCTCAAGTATGGCAACGTTGTAAGAAATCGAAGTGCTTGGAGCTGGTGGCGCAGTAATGCCCACCTTCAACGTTGTTGAGTGTAAATCGCTTAGTGTGGCACCTTTCAGCAGCACGCGATTATCATTCGCAAAGTTAAGCACGGCAGTGGATTCGTATGTTTTCAACAGGGTAGTTGCGCCTGCTGCCGCTTTTGCTGCATCCTCAAGACGTTTTGCTGTTTGGAGCCCTTTCTCAGTTTCATGAGCCACCTTTACAAGAGCTTTTCGGATATCCTCAATCTCAGTAATGTTCAGGAGATCCTGAATCTCCTGTGCTCGACTGCTAGACTCCGCCGTCACATATTTCAGTATCTCTCGCCTTGTCAAAACATGTTGGCCCTGCGAAGCGGTAGCGAGAATGGGACTGAGAGATGACTCCAATTTATGATCATAGTCGAGCCGGTTGGGTGCCGCCATCGATCTCACAAGTTCCGTATTGGTCGCGCCGTCAGGCAGCATTATGACTGCACGAACCTTCGCGTCCTCGGGTTCGTGATCAACATGCGGTCCATGCTTGCTTAGCGACAAACCTGCAGTACCCTTTCCCGTCAGACGCGATATTCGTCCCGTAAGCAGGAAATCGATGGCATCTACTACCGCACTCTTGCCGCACCCATTAGGTCCCCATATTAGCAAGTTTTTCCCGTTTGGCGTGAGCTTTAGGTAAGGGATTCCCCTTACATTCCAAATCTCAAGTTCCATCAACTTCATAGCTCAATCGATCCTTTGGGTGTAATCGCTTCAGCCACCTTTGACGGGTTCTTCAGATCACCACATTCGACCGCTCGTCTGATGGCTTCGAGACTTTGTCCCTCAAATTCAACCCTGCGAGACAAACGGGCGAGCATTTCATCTGCGATTTGTTCCCACAGCGTCTTTTCAATTTCAATAGCTTTCGTCATAAGCATATCTTTCCTCTGCAACCGGCAACCCACCCAACAGGCTGGAATTCTCAATCCCTGTCCCAGGTGCAAATTAATAACTGTAATCTTCCACCGAATCTGCCATAAAATACCAGCCATCCGCCCAAAGTCAAGCTCTATTCGCGGGCGGTTTTTCGCAACTCCTTATCCCTCATAGCACCCCCTGCAAAATCACAATCAAACTGATGGTGTTTTGGCCTCCCCCCATTAATAAAGACTATTCATCTTTATATGTCTATAAATGAGATGAAATCAATCGTCAATCCAACTGTCAGCAACTGTCACCTGCGTGGCATATGCCACAAAATCTCTTTCTCATTATTTCCTCCCTAAATAAAATGCCGGACTCCCCCGCTCAGGACCTGCCGGTGGAGTAATTGGTCAACTTAATGGAGGTTTATGTTTCTCTTCAAAATCGAGACTTCAAGGATTCTATCTTGCCCCAAATAAGAGCCGGTCGGCAGTTTAACCGACCGGCTGTTTTATCTTTATGGAAATGGTTGGATTAGCCTAGAAATCGGGCCCCATGTCATTTCCAATAATTGACCGGCAGGCGACTTTCCATCGGCCGTGGAAAAATCCCATGGCGGCATCGCGCGGGTGCGATTTATATCTTCCCCGCAGGTCGCCCAGAATATTCAGATCGCGGTCATAGAAATTCCCCTTGAACCATCCGCCTGCCCGGCACATAGCCTTCTCAGAAGCATGTATATTAGGCATCGGGCCATAATCTCCCTTCAAAAGCCCTTCGAATCTGCCGTTGATATCAATATACTTGCCGACAAAAACCCGCTGGATTTCGCCGGTACTGTCAGGAATGCCCCATTTCCCCTTTACCTGGCCCAGAATCTTGCCATTGCAGGTCATCCAGTTGCCGTAAAAAATCCCGTTGCCGCTGTCATCGGTTCCCCAGAAACCGGCCAGGAATCCTCTCGGGCAGTATCGCCAGGTAAATCTGAACGCCTGCACCGCCACAGCGTTGGAATCGCTGAGATAATAGACCGTATCCAACCCGTTCAACTGGTCGATATTAAAGGTGATTTTGAACGGCGCCGTGTCAAATGTCAGAGTGACCGGAGAGGTATTGGTATCGCCGCTGTCAGCCGGCGGAACGAAAACATTAACAAAGATGCCATCATGGAAAACGGTGGTTCTTGAAACCCATTCGATAAGGGATCGATCGGTCCGCGGGAGGATAGAATCTCTGGCCGGTTCAAAATTTATCGTGCGGCGCAGAATCTCAATCCCACGGGATACTTTAAGAGAACCGGTCCAGTCGGTGGGCGTGGTTGAGGCCGAATCATAGGCCAGGCGTCCCCAAACAATCCTTATTGCATACAGAGAGATGCCGGTGTCGCCGACCAGGGAATCCTCGCCGGCAGCAATAGGATCATCATAGGGTTTATCTCCACCCAGCTTGGCGGCCAGCGTGGGATCTCCAAAATAAGGCAGTTCATTGGTGGGCGTGAAACCGCCGAACTGTGCGGCGATCTTGTTTAAATCCTCGGAGTTGGAGGAGGTGCTGTCCTTGCCACAGCCGGCAAGAAGCGCAATCAATCCAATTGACAGAAGTAGAATTAGAGTTTTCCGAAACATCATATTACTCCTTTCCATTAAGCTCCAAATCTTTTGCCGAAGTAGATATCAAACTGCATGCCAAGTATTTCCGACCGGCCAATAGCTTAATTGATATATGGTTACGCCAAATATAATTTCTCCAAATTGTCCAATTACCGTACCACGCGGTACAAAATTCGATCTTCCGCCCCGAAAGGGACATTGAGCACTAATGAACGCACCCAAATACAAATATAGCTCAACCCGGAATTTTCAATTGATGAAAAGTAATCTGGTCAGTTCAAATGCAGGCCCAGGCAGTTCGCTCAAGGGCTTTCACGACCGAATCGTACGATATGGTCAAACCCTCTCCCCCGTTGCCAATCTTCTTGACCGAATTAATCAGGTCAAATCCATTGACCATAACCTTCGGATTCGGCATCTGAGCTTCATGCTCGGTAATAATGGCCGTAATACCGAGGTTTCGAACCGCCTCATGAACAAATGATGCCGCCTTCAGGTGGTCGGCATTACTTTTGGAATAGATTATTTCTATTTGCATAATCTCACCGCGCGGCGGTAAAGTACCCTTTTTTGAAATTGGAAGTCAACTAAAAACTTTCTTAAAATAAATCATATAAGACCTTGAAAGCCAAAAGCATAATTCGCAATCCAAAAAATTTTATGTCAATTAAGTACTCTATTAAACCAGAAATCACAAAAAAAGTTTCATGCTAATGGGTGGATAGGTGAAAATCGATAGGAAATATCTGTTGATAGATGAAAATAAGCGGTAAGACTATTGATTGCCAAGTCGCATCTCGGCGATTTTTTTCGAGACTGATTTTATTTCATCCGCTTTGTAAGGATTCTTGGCGACAGTTTTCAAATAGGCCTGAAAAGCCAGCACTTGATAGCTCTTGTCGCCGCTCCCGATATACATCTTATGCAGGTAAATTGCCAGTGCCCACTGGACCGAGAAATCATCGGGATAGAGGTTTGCTGCCTTCTGAAGTGCTTGAAGGCCTAGTTCGAATTTGCCGCTCAGTGCATAAAGATCGCTTATGGCCTTCAGAACCGACTTATTATTGGGGTACTTCGAGGCGAATCTCTCCATATAAAATAGGGCGCTGTCATTCTGCTTTTCTTCTTTGAAACGCCATCCGATTTCATAGTCGGTCATTTTATAGGAAGAGGCCGCGGCGTTTCCGGTCAGGTCGGTAACTCGCACCAGCACAATGCCGGAATTCCTTATCCAGTACTCGGTGACCTTCTCTGCCTTCTCCAAATAGGGAAACTCTTTGATCAAGATACCGGATGCCCCGCCATCAACTGCGATATGGGTCACAGGAATTTTCCGGAAAAGGTCGGGGTCATCATTAGAAACTCCGGCCGCATAGATCAGCCCCTTCAGCCTGTTTTCCAGAAGCAGGGTGGGGGTCAACGGGCCGCTGATAACGGCATTTTCGCCCAGTATCTGCGCCAAATCCTCGCCCGCCTCTTTGCTCGCATAAGCCCGTTGCTTTTCCCATTGATTATATTCCTGTCCGAAATTCCAAAGTCCGACGACCGAAATCAAAACGAACGCGGTTACTTTGGCATATCGCAGTGAAATCACCCTGCGAATGAGATGATATCTGATCTCCAGGAAAGTGAGCAAGGCCGCCGGCACGAGCATTATCCGGACAATCGTGGCGGAATCTTTCTCACTATCGGCCAGATTCCCCGACATAGCATAGCCGTTATAAGCGATCTGGTCAATTGTCATCCAGAAGGCAAGAAATAGCACGGCTATGAAGATTTTCCCTTCTCGCGACGGCATTTTCTTGAACCGATCAAATTTCTGACTGAAAAGATACCCGGCCAAGCCTGCCAGGGGGAAATAGAGCATAAAAATGTATCGAAGGGGACGATAGTTTTCCGGCATGAAGAATATCTGCCCGGCGACAAACCAGACGATCAGGAATAGAAGCGGGAGATTTTCTTTGAGGCTTTTCCATGAATGGAAACGGATCAGAACTATAAGACTCAGAAATCCGGTGATGCTCAGTGCCGGCCCGAGATAGTAGAAAAGTGAATCGTTGCCGAAACTGATTAGCTTGACAATAAAGGTCAGGGGCGATTTGAGAGCTTCGGGGAATCCATAAAGGCCGATTGTTTGCTTGAAAAGGAAATCGGTGAAAGCGCCGAATTTCCCGCCAAAGATAAGAATGAACCAGAGAAGCACTGCGGCCAGAGTCGAGCCGACGACGGTGAGAATATCCTTTTTCCTGCGCGGTTCGCTTTCCAGCCAGATTGAGACTATTACCGGGACTATCAGGAGAAAGCCGAATATTTTGCAACTCAATCCTGCAAGTGCAACCAGCACCCCCATGGTGATAATGCCCCAGAGTTGGTGGCGATAATAGGCAAAGACAAAGAACAGGGCGGCGGCTATCAGAAGAAGGCCGTTTTCGGTGTATGGCAGCCGTCCGTAAACATAAAGCACCTTGTTCGACAGCAAAAGAAATAAGATGAGCAGCATGCCCCAGCGGCTGACAAATTTCCGCATGGCCGCGGCAAAGAGAAATATGGCCAGTAGCGAGGGTATCAGGCCAGCCAGGTTGGCGTTGATACGCGAGATACCGAAAAGGGCAAACAAGACATAGCTTAAGCCCGATACAAGCGTGTACTCGAATACCCGCCAGCGCTCCTGATTGAAAGGGTCGCTCTGGCCGAAAAGAAGCTGGTTGCGGGCATGAAGCACGTAATGGTAGGGGTCGGTGGTGAGCGACTGGCCGTAACCATCGAAATAGATCGGCGGGTCGGAATCAAGGTTGGCCAGGCGGAGATAGATGCCGGCGGCGACGATGACCACAAGAAGCACCCAGAAGAGGAGATTAGGAGCTAATTTGCGGGAGCTTTTGGGTTTTTCTTTCGCGGCGGCCATATCGGTCTAAAGATACATCAGAACCGCATATTTGCAACCGGATTTATGGGGGGTGGTCAGCATAGGTAGAGTTGTGAGCCCCGGACTCAATGTCGGGATTGAGAAAATGGGCGATGTTTACCGGCACTATAATGGATAACAATGAATTAGGCGGAAAAGGCCGACCCCACGAATTGGGTTTGTTTCTTCGATTTTTAAAATGTACTCGGCACCGGTCCTCTTGCGCAGATCTCGGTGGTGAGGCCAATGAGTTCGGACCATGATGTGCGAAGCAGGGCGGGATGGAGTATAGCCTAAGGCATTGTCCCTTAATAATATAACATTTATTGAGAAGGCGGGTAAAGGGAGCAAAGCCAACATAAAACGGCCTAAGCGCATATACCACAACGCGATCTGAAGTTTGGCTTTGCTTTATGAAATTTTTGGGTGATTTCATACGGGGTGGGATAGGGTGTTAAGACCATGACAGAAAACAGATTGGGAGGAAAGAAACAAGCCAATTAATTTGGGTTTGTTTATAAAAATGGGGGCATGCGGAATTCTGGTTTCCGCAACGGGTGGTGGCCGGTGGGCGGTGAGTATTTTTGCGCGTTTGGACATCTAAATAGGCACTCTTTCTATAAGAGGGGCGAGGCCCAAATCACCATCGGTTTGATAGTGATTTTGCAGGGGAAATGGAATATTCACAGATAAGTGTCGAAACCCCCGACCAAGGGTACGGGACAGGCGCAAGGGATTCAAGCCACCCGTCTGTCCCCCAGTAAGCTGGGGGTTACCCGTTACCGGTTATATATCAACGCGTTCCTGGGAATCTGTGATCACTCATCAAGCTTCATAAGAAAAATAGAAAAGTTGTTTTTCCACTGCCAGAATCTGACACGGATGCTCGCTATCTTTGCGCCGCGATCTCGTGACGGGATGTGGCAAACAATGGGTATTAACACGGGAGTAAAGAAATCAGACATATCGCCTTTGACTATGTGACCAGTATTTTGGGCACAAGAAACAGATTTTAAACTTAAGCAAGAAAGGAGAAGTCAAGATGCCTCTTGATGTATTAAGTATCCCTTCGGACGAATATCCAGTTTTGGCCTCGGCATATGAGGCGTTAAAAGACAACATTGACAAATTGTATGTCGACCCATTATTCAAGAAGGCGTACGGGGCCTTGGATACAGAGACCTTTACAGGCGCGTTCACCGCGTTTGCAGAGAACATGGAAGAGTATAACAAGTTCCATAGGCGTGAGCGCCGGCTGTGGGCCACTAAGATTGGCAAAGGGCGACTTGCGCCTACACTTGAGGAAAAATTTAGAAAGTCCATTCCAGAGGGCCGTAAGAACTATGAAGCTGCATTTAAGGCCGTTGATACTATGTGCGATGCACTTGTTGAGTCAGGATTAGACAAGGTTATGGAAAAGCACTTACCTGCAATCATGGGTGTGCTTGAAAATGAGCAACACCCATTTTCACAGTTGACGACAAGGTTCTTCGTCCGGGCCGGTACTACGCGAGAAATGCTGGATGAGTTTCGGATTCATTTCGCTCCAATTCATTATAATTTCTTTGGCGCGGTTGGGCCAAGCCTAGTGAGCATTCAAGCATTTTCTGTTAAGGCAAGAAAGGCGCAGCTGTCCATCCTTGACCATACTTCCGAACATGGATTTGACTATCTCCGAGGGGAGTGCGGTCCACCCGCTTGGGCCATTTTGGCGTCGAAAATTCTAGCCTCTGCGGGAATAAGTGTTAGCGCCTGGATACTTGTAGCTATCATAGCCGCCCTCCTAGCCATTCTTGCAATCATATGTGCGGCAGCGAGTGATGGGAGTTTGGAGTGAACCCCTTTTGTTGGACAGGTTAGGGTAGGACGGTTTGGCGGTTCACTTTTTCGTTCCTCAGTAGGGCCTCGAACTCGTTGGGTGGTCGATAGCCCAGAGAGGAATGCAATCGTTTCTCATTATAGACATCC
>JAPLUR010000009.1 GCA_026397505.1 Candidatus Zixiibacteriota bacterium | reverse complement strand
GAAAGCCACCACCGAGGGGGTCGTCCGCCCCCCTTCCTGGTTGGGAATGACAACGGCATCGTTCCCTTCGAGAACGGCGACACACGAGTTGGTCGTTCCCAGATCGATTCCTATGACTTTTCCCATATCACTTCTCCTTCTATTTCAAAATATCCATCATCCGATTTAAAAGAAAGCCTATGCTTCGTTTTTTTCGTCCGCCGTCGCTCTACCTCTGCTCACCGCCACCCGGGCATGACGAATCACTTTTCCCTTGAGTTTATAACCGGCCGCCATCTCCATGGCCACCCTGCCCGAGGGGTACTCCTCCGACTCAATCTGCATCATGGCGTCATGATAATCGGGATCAAATTTCTTCCCCAGAGAAATTATCCGTTCCACTCCTTCTTTTTTCATAATCTCATCCAGATGCTGATAAATCAGTTCCATCCCCGATTGCAACGATTTGCAGTCGGCTGCCTGTTCCCCCGCCGCCCTGGCCCGATCAAAATCATCAACAATTTCCAGTACTCGGATAATCAACTCTTCATTGGCCCCCCTGATAATATCCTCAAACTGGCGGACCGTCCGCTTTTTATAATTGTCAAATTCCGCCGCCAGCCGCAAATAACGATCCTCAAGCTCTTTTATCTTCCCCTGATATTCCCTTTCAATATCCTCCGGGGTCTTCTCTGCCGAAACCGCCTCCGCCTCAGCGGTTTTCTGCACTCCCTCATCGGCATTCGGCGCGGAAACCGTTTTTTCTGTTAAATCACTATCTGTCGTTCTATCTTGATCCATTATCAGTTCTATCTCCTTCTTACAGATCCGAAAGCGCCTCGGTCAACGACTTGGCCGTGTATTCCACAATGGAAACCAGCTTGGAATAAGGCATTCGGGTCGGCCCGATAATCCCAATCGTCCCGGATACTCTCCCCACTTTATAGCGAGAAATCACCAGCGAGCAGTCCTGAATTTGATTGATTTCATTCTCGCTGCCGATGGTAATAACCAATCCCTCCGCCGGGGACTTCGATTCCACAAATTCAATCAGCGCTTTCTGCTCTTCCAGGAATTTAAAAAATTCCGTGATCTTGGATCGGTCGGCGAATTCCGGTTGGCTGATCAGCTTGTCCGTCCCCGTAAAATGTAATTTCTCGTCATTCTGTTCTCCCCAAATCACGGCCCGAGAGTCAATGAATAACTTCAACAGACGCGGTGAGCAATTCGTGTCAGCCAGCCGCTCGCTGATTGTTTTCCGAATATGCCCCAGCGTTAGCCCGGCCAGTCTTTCATTGAGAATGGCTTCCAGTTGACGCAGTTCCTCCAGTTCAACATCCGCTTCCAGTTCCATCAGAATCGATTTCGCCAGTCCGGATCTGACCGCCACAAGGACCAGTATTTTCCCCTCCGCGACCGGAATCAGATCTATCTTGGTCAGAATTCCCTCGTCAAACTTGGGCGATATCGTTATTCCCAACTGGTTGGTAATCTCACCCAGAATGCGGCTGGTCTGACTCAGAATGGCATCCAGCCCCTTGTTGCTGCTGTTGATCATCCCCTTTATCTGCGCCTTCTCTGCCTCCGTCAACGCTTCCGCCTTAAGCAACATATCAACAAAAACACGATACCCGCTGTCGGTCGGGACACGCCCTGCCGAAGTATGCGGCTGGCGAATTAATCCCAACTCCTCCAAATCCTGCATCGTGTTTCTTATGGTTGCAGGCGATAATCCCATCCGAAACTTATTGGCGATCACCCGGGAACCGACCGGATCGGCCGTCTGAATATAGTGATTCACCAGGTTCTGAAGAACACTCAACTCTCTTGCATTCAAGTTTTCAAAAGCCATATTACTTCTTTATTATACAAGGACTTAATCCCTTGGTTTGGCAATCTGCCATCAAGAGTGCTAAATAATCTACGCAATTCATCCTCTAAGTCAAGGAATAAATATGCAGTAATGCCCCAATATATTCAGTATGGATCAAAGCCGGAAACGGGTGGGGCGGTTATTTTTCCTCCGGCGGCGAAGCCTGTTTAGTCGTATCTCTTGGCTTCTCCGGCACCGTCTTCTCTTTCGGCTGCTCCACCCGGTCATCTATGCCATTATTGTTCCGGTCAATGAAATCATCAAAATCCTTCTGGCCGGCCTGCTCCTGCTTTCTCGGCTCCGGCGTCGCTTTGCGGGCGCTCTTACCGCTCTTCAATGATGCGCTGTCTTCTACCTTCTTTGGCGATTGCTTCGGGCCGCTCTTCTTCTCGACAGCCAGAGCGGCCGAACCCGAAACCAGGAATGCGCCCAGCGCTATTATTATGATGACTCTCTTCATATTGCTATCATTCCACATTTACATAAACCTGAGGATTTAGTCAATAGAAATCTATCGCCTCTTCTTCGAGCCGTCGTCACTGCTCTTCTTGGCGCCGCTATCGCTATTGCCTTCCTTCGGAGCCGACTTCTGCCCGGAGCTTACCTTGGCCTCAGCGCCCCCGGAATTACCCGATTGACGCTTTCCCCCCACCGAGCTTCCCTTTTCCGCCGGTTTGGGCGTACTCTGCTTCCCCTGCTTCTGGTAAGTATCGCGAGTGCTCTCGCTGCCCCGCTTGCCGGGACGAACCTGACTGTCCGTGGCTTCCGATTGCTTGGTCTTTTTGTGCAGATTATAGGAATCGGTCTGCTTCTTACCTTCCGGTTTGTCATAATAGCCAGGGTTACGGTTGGAATCGGTTCTGGTCTTCTTTCCGCTGGTGAAACCTAGTCCCGTCTTGGAAACCGGCTTATAGGTCTCTTTCACCCGAACTTCCTTCTGATACTCGGGATAGCCGTTCCCGGCTGGATCAAGATAACCGCGACGCTGCACCTCCCGATAGCGGGATTTTACACCCGGCTTGGTTCTGACAATATTCTCATCAATTATGACTGACTTGTACCTGACCACATTTATCCGGTCCTCCCAGCAATAGCCGTAATGGTCATAGATGGAGATATAATGGTAACCCCAGAAAATCCTCGGGATAAAGAGCGGCGCTACACCCCAGTAGATACCGTCGATATAAATGGTGGCGCCAAAGGGATAATCAATGTAAACCGAACCACTCAGGCTCCAGTCCGGGTAATCATAAATATGAACCGGATGGAAATAGTACTGGTGCCACTCCCGAACCCGAAAAGAGGTCATATCGGTGCTCCGGGGGCAATCGCCGTCGCAGTCAAAGTAAGAGGCGGCAATATAATCCATGAAATCATAGGGGTCGTCATCGCAAACCAAGTCCGAACCGCTGTACCAGTCGGGAATCCGCAGCGGCTCTCGGGAACCCACGATCCTGAGATATTCCGTCCCGGTAGGACCCTGCACCGTCAATTGATAGCTGTCGTACCGGTCGGGCAAGCGATATGTCTTCCCCCCCTGAATATGGCCCGGGTCGCCCGGCTCCGTGGGATAAAGAAGATTTACAGTTCCGCGGGTGTCTATGTTGTATATGGCCACAAAGCAGTCCCGGTTGGCCCGGAAGGAAATCGTGATATCATCTCCCTCATAATACTCATTGTCGTTGGTCCAGACTTCAACGTCGAGATAGCGATCCGGGCGGATTCGTCCGGTGTAATCAATATCTCGATCACGGCTGATGTTTTGCGCACCGGCGGAGACAGCCAGAGCCGTCACCATCACCAGCAGCGCTCCCCAAATCGATATGTTCCGTTTCATTTTCATCACCTCGTGTTTGGTTTGATCCTATATTTCAAACTACTTGATTATTCCCATTGTTATCGTTCGTCTCAGATAATTCTCATCGTGCTGCGGGCGGGCCAGTTCCGGATTCCCCGAGGCAATCTGATAACCCCAGTCAAATCTGACATTATAAGGCGCCGTCTGATTGGTCACCCTGAACTTGGCATAATGGTCATCCTTCGTCCAGATTACGTAGGTATGGCCGGTGATTATCTCGCTCCAGCCCACGTGCGACCACCCCGCCGTCGGGGCATAATCGATAACATCAAAATTCTCGGTGTACCCCATATCCTGGATATCCGTTTCCCCAGACGTTACATTGATATAGAAAACAGTGTCATAGATATTATATTCGATATAAATATCCGCGTTGATGTTGTTATACGGAACAACCGCATAATATGAAAAATCATACCCCGCTATCCCCGGATAAACATTGAAATCGGCCAGCAGAAGCCCCTGTCCCTCGGGACGAGGCGTGTCAAAAACAGTCTCATAGGAAAGGTCCGATTCGTTACCGCTCTTATCAACGGCCATAATTGCATAGTAATACTTGACCCCGTTTTCCACGTCGAGATCAGTATACGCTTCAGTAGTTGTCGTGCCGATTAAAATATAGGCATTATCGTTCGGGCTGCGGTATATTCGATACTCCTTCAGATCCGATTCTCTTACCGGCAGCCAAAACAAATAAACCGCCTGATCCCCGGTAATAGAATAAACTCCCTGTGGAGTCGCCGGGACATAGTCCACTTCCACATATTTCGTCGCTCGCTCTTCACAGCCGACAAAGACAAATCCCATCACCACTAAAATTACTAACGTTATCTTTTTCATTTCTGATACTCCTTTTTTCATTCTGACAGTCTCGACATCAAACCTCATGCCGAAAAACATAAAACCTTATATTTCAACATATTACACAAATTCAGGCCGCCCCGGACAGCTCTCATCGCACAAAAAATGTTCAGGGAATATGGTGGCCGCACCAATTCAGGATAACGGTGCGAGATTATACTCTTTTATTTTCATTCGCAGTGTATTACGATGTATGCCAAGAAGATCGGCCGATTTCCCGATATTCCAGTCATTCCGGTCCAGAGTCTTTCTTATATGCTCCCGCTCCATATCGGCCAGTTTCTCCGTAACCGCCATCGCCGAGGATTCGCTCTTCAGCCCCGGAATTTCCCTCAGACCGATGACCTCATCTCTGGCCAATACCACCGCCCGCTCGACCACATTCTGAAGCTCACGGACATTGCCGGGCCAACGATAGGCAATCAGCGCGGCCGCGGCCTCCGGAGAAAAACCGGTCGCCGTCTTCCCCAGCTTTCGCGAAAAATCATTCAGGAATTTCCCCGCCAGCAACAGAATGTCACCCGGCCTTTCCACCAGCGATGGCATATGGATGGTTATCACGTTGAGACGATAGTATAGGTCATCCCGGAATTTCCCCTCTTTGATCAGGTCGGCCAATTCCTTATTGGTGGCGGCAATCAGACGAACGTCCAGACTCACACTCTCCTCGCTGCCCAGGCGCTCAATTCGCCGTTCTTCGATTACCCGTAGAAGCTTGGCCTGCATGGTCAATGGCATATCCCCGATTTCATCCAAAAAGAGAGTCCCGCCGTCGGCCAGTTCGAATCGCCCCATTTTCCGTTTCTCGGCCCCGGTGAACGCCCCCCTTTCATATCCGAAAAGCTCCGATTCAAGAAGATTCTCCGGAATGGCAGCACAGTTGACTGCCACAAGGCGGCTCTCCTTGCGCGGCGATAAGGAATGCACCGCGCGGGCGGCCAGTTCCTTCCCCGTCCCCGAGGCGCCGGTGATAAGAACCGTTGTATCACCCGGAGCGGCCAGATGAATAAGCTCCAGAACACTCTTTATCGCCGCAGACTCGCCGATTATTTCCCCCGAGCCGAATCTTTCTTTGACCGTGTCATTGAGAATTTTGTGCTCAACGACCAACTGGTGCTGCTCGGCCGCTTTCTTCAGATTAAGAAGAAACTCCTCCAACTCCACCGGCTTCGTCTGATAATGGTACGCCCCCTGCTTCATCGCCGCAACCGCCGTCTCAACCGAGCCAAAAGCCGTTAATACAATTATCTGAATAAAGGGATTGGTCTCTTTGAGGCGGGCGATTAGCTCAATCCCGCTCATCCCCGGCATCTTCATATCCACTACCGCCAGCGGCGAGAAAAAAGTGGAATAAAGCTGCAACGCCTCCTCGCCCGATGAAGCCTGCTTGATTATAAATCCATTCTTTTCCAGATAACCGGCCAGCATCTGCCGTTGCGCGGCCTCATCATCGACCAGAAGGAGTTTAACCTGTCTCATTTCAGAGAAAATATCTTAATCTTCTTTATCTGCCAATAAAAAAACCCCTTCTAAAGTGAAGGGGTCTTCAAATTAATACTGGATTCTCATCACTTTTCAGGGCCAAAGAAAACCATTACGCCCACTTTGATATCCAGATATTTGAGATTATCTTTAAAATAATATTCCTTGCCGGCATGCTCGCCAGGATTATCTTTAAGATTCGCAAGATGATATCCGGCTTCGGCGAATATGCCACCATAATCTGAAGTGTAAAATAGGAACCCCGCATAAGCTCCGAATGCCAGGCCGCCGTCATAAGAAACCTCTCTCAGCCGGTTATTGGCCGGATCAACCCAGGTGGCAAATTTGGCAAAATCTAAGCCGGCGGATAATTTCACATAAGGTTCAAAATTGGATTCACCCACAAAGGCATATTTCGCATATGCACCCATATCATATTGCTTATAGTGAAGATTATAGAGCTTCATGGGGCTCTGAGTATAGTTGAAATAGGCTCCCAAACAAAACTTCTCATTAAAATACAGACCGCCGGAGCCGCCAAAATTAAGACCGGTCTTGGCGCCCAAAGAATCATTCCAAGTCTTCAGACTTCCGGTCGGAAGGGTTATTCCGCTGTGCGCCGTGAACTCAAAATTCCTCCAGTCGGCTTCTTCTTCCTGAGCGAAGGCGGTAATTGCAAAGGCG
The DNA here is from genome assembly GCA_026397505.1 of Candidatus Zixiibacteriota bacterium. Lineage (NCBI taxonomy): Bacteria > Pseudomonadati > Candidatus Zixiibacteriota > Candidatus Zixiibacteriota bacterium. The sequence continues at coordinate 16,152 of JAPLUR010000009.1, read as the reverse complement.
AGGACCAAAATAGACGTAAAAAGCAATCCTGTTTTTTTCATTATCTCTTCCTCGATATTTTATGACCCAATGTTTTCAGCGTATCAGTCAAATCGTTATATTCAAATGCGGGGTTGCTCAAAATATCTCCCTCGCACAGTCAAATTAAACGCCTAAATAATCATCTGACAGACGATTTGTCAACAGATTTGTAAAATTTATCTTTAGAGAATGATATGCCCCCTCTTCATAGGGCCCAAATTGCCCGAGGGCCGTTTATCCTTCACCCCGCCGATTTTATGATTCGAATAAGTCGATCGGCTATACAATAAAAAACAAGACGGAGAGCAAAGTAATCACCCACATGGCCGGCTTGATCTCCTTAAATTTCAGGGCGACTGCTTTCAATAGGGTGAAAGAGATGAATCCGAGAGCCAGACCGGTGCTGATACTGTAACTCAAGGCTATCATGACAATGATAATGAAGGCCGGAAAAGCTTCCTCAATAGTTGAAAAATTAATCCTGACCACCTCTTTCATCATAAATAGCCCCACCATGATCAGGGCCGGGCCGGTCGCAAAGGATGGCACCATGCCTATTACCGGAATGAAAATAAGCCCCGTCAGGAAAAGAAGCCCCGTCACTACCGATGTCAGACCGGTTCTTCCCCCCTGCTCAATTCCGGCTCCCGATTCAATATATGAGGTTGTCGTCGAAGTGCCAAAAACCGCCCCGAGCATAGTGGCAAAGGCATCGATTCCAAGCAAAAGGTCGATTTTCTTTATATTACCTTTTTCATCCACTATTCCCGCTTTATAGCTGCAGGCGACAATCGTCCCGATACTGTCGAACATATCCATGAACATCAGTGTGAATATCGTTCCCATCAGGCTCCCCTTAAGAGCGGCCATGATATCCAGCTTGAAGGCGATGGGAGAGATGTCAACATTGAAAGAGATGAGCGATTCGGGCAGTTTCACCAGGTCAAAGATAATCGCCAGAACAGTGCTGAACAGGATTCCGATAATAAGCGAACCTTTCATTCTTACATTCTCCAAGACTATCATGGCCAGAAGCCCCGCCAGCCCGATCAGCACCGGCGCCGTCAGCGAACCCGCCGAAACCAGCGTGCTTTCATTTTTGACCACAATGCCAATATTGACCAGCCCGATAAAAGTTATGAAAAGCCCTATCCCCACCGAAATGGCATAAATCAGCGACCTTGGGATCGCCTCCACCAGCCTCTTTCTGATACCCACCACCGTCAAAATGAAGAAAAAAACCCCCGATAAGAAAACGATCCCCAGCGCTGTCGGCCAGGCCACTTTATCCCCCATGACAATGGAGTAAGCGAAAAAGGCATTCAAACCCATCCCCGGCGCCATCGCCAGCGGAGCATTGGCCAGAACCCCGGTAATAATGGTTGAGAGAGCCGTTACAATACAGGTGACCGCGATAAGAGCATTCTTATCCATCCCGGTCACCGCGAGAATCTGGGGATTGGCAAACATAATATAAGCCATGGTCAGAAATGTGGTGACCCCGGCCAGAACTTCGGTCCTCATGGACCATTTCTTGTCGCTATCGAGGAAGTTTAGATTCATATTTCTCCTCCGCTTTACCAAGAAATATGATATTTAACAAGGAAATCAAACCAATATTATGGAGTTTTCTATCCTTGTGTCTGGCGGTCTCGGAAGCCGACAATCCCACCGGTTTCAATACCCGAAGCGCGGATTGACGATATTATTATAGATCGACCCGAATGAATAACTTATCCCAAGATTTGCCCAAAATTTGTAGCCGGTCTCAAGTTCTTGCTGCTGCAGGAGAACCTCATCTACACTGGCCTGCCTTTTTCTTAATGAAAGCTGGTCTCGGACGCGGGATGCCCAGCCCGAAACATTGAATGAGAAACCTTCAAACAACCGAAAACTCATCTCGCCATACAACTGCAGATTGTTCTTCTTGAAGTCATGTAGATAATTGTACCCCGTCATAGAAAGTTCAACCGAACCCCAGGGCCGTTTGAGTTCCAGCGTTATTTCGAGCATTTCCGAATTCAGCCATTCCGAGGTCTTGGAATAGATGGTCTCCTCCATGTAGTCGTAATAGAGGAGGCCGACATGATAGACAAATCTCAATTGACGATTGGTCGATTGATCATATGGAAAGAGGTTATATTCTATGGCAGGCGCCATATAAAATTCGCAGTCCACATTGCCGTAAGTATATGCCGAAATGCTGTTCGAAAATCCCAGCGACCAATGTCGCCCCTTACTCTTTATAAAGGAACCGCTTATTCCTTTGCTCCGGGAAATGCCAACGATGGTTTTTTCCCCCTCGTCATCGACGATTTTATACCGCTGCTCGTAATAATTCCCGTTGGCCGAAAGCCTTATTCGAGATTGCTCCGTAACCCTGCTTGCCGATATTGAGCCGTTGAAGTTATAGCTGTGAAACGATTCCTGTCCATTGATCCCTGAGCTGAGCGCGATTTTGAATACCCAGCAGTTCCATTTATCGATCACCGGAGCCGGTTTGCTCGGCGGCGTATAGACAACCGATAAATAGTCGGCCACGGGCGTTTTGGCGGCATAGCGCAGCAATCCCATCCTGATCACCCGAATCAATCCCTGCCGAACCATATCCTCTGAATCCGACTCCACCGAAACATATTTCAGCGTGTCGTGCATCTCCGAAAACCGCCCCTGTCCGATAAACTCAACGGTGAATTCATCCCCGCCGCCGCCGGTCCCCTGGGTGGTCACAAAGATATGAATGTCAGCCTCTCTGCGATCCCTTACAAAATTGACAAAAGTAATCTCGGTCCGAATATAATCCTCGCCGCATTGGCTGCAATCGACAAATACTCTCGGTGCCGCGCTCCTTACCGTATCGGGAACCGATATCTCTTGCGCCGAACTTCCCCCCGATGATAACAGCCAGAGGATACCGCATAAAATAAAATTGGCCGCCATTTTTCTCATAAAAATATCTCCTGTCGATTGACTCCGGTTGCCGGTCTTGACGAATTTCTTATAATGACATTTTCCATTTAAGCTCAGAGTTCTGTAACTCGATTTGGGCTGTTCAGCCTGCAAATCCAGCCCTTGACGCCGCAATGATTAAATATGCTAATTGTCCTACTCACCCGCAAGAGAAAAACCGATTCGGTCGCTGCGAAACGCCATTATCAGCTTGACTTGCGACAAAAATATGATATATTGAGTCGTCATTGCCATTGAATGACAATAGCTACTTAGACACGGTCTTATCAAGTACCCGCCGGCAGGCCGTTTGCCGAGGGAAAGATAAGCCCGGTAATTTGGAAAGGCAGCGAATATGAAAGCAGCGGCAAGGATTCTTGGGGCACTTTTCCTCATCCTTATGATCTCCTTCTTCCTCACTCCGGTTCCCGAAATTCTGGCACGGGATAAGACGGCAGAAACATTTGTCGATTATGATGGCGATGGATTTGATGACAACGCTCCCGGTGGCGATGGGATACCGACCAGCATGGAAAATCCGTCCAACGCAGAGAGTGCGACAGAAGCAGTTCCTGACGATTCGCCTTCAGCCGGAATGTTCGACCTGTCCGGCGGAAATGCAGCGGCCATCGATATCGAAATGTCTAATTCAAGCGCTTTCGGCTCCCGGCAATTTGTCGCCCGCTCCTTGACACAGAACCGCTGCAGCCTCGATTCCGATATTGGTTTCGGGTCGAGCGCCGGTATCGGTATCGGAGTTATGTCCGGTGGTATGGTCTGCTCGGGCGGAGTATGTCATCCGCGATGAAGCCTCGCAACTCTCTTATCGGCGGCCTGATGGCCTTAGTTCTGCTTTTTGCCCTGCCGGCGTCGAACGTCTCCGCTGACATAAAGATGGATTTTTCCGGCAGCAGCGGCTATACCAGTAACCTCCTCAGCGATTCCAGCAGGAATGAGGATTCTTTTTCTTCTACCAAAGTTTCCTTACGGGCTTATCCTCATTCTACGACAGAAATAAGCTTCAATAATGATTACACCTATTATTCGAAATTTTATAATCTGAGCAGTTTCATCGGCGGATTCGGCCTGCGGTTCATTCCCACGGGGAAAAAATCCCCATTATCCATCTTATTCAGCCTTAATTTCAGCGCCCGCGTCTATCGCGACAATTTTCTAAAATTTAACAATGATAATTATGATGCCCTCTTTTCGGCCGGATATAATTGGCGTGGCATCCTGTTTCGCTCCGGTGTTTCCTACAATTCCATGAAATATCATAACCCGGCCGTGCCCGATTCTCTCAGATCTGACAGCCTGGTCGTGTCAGACAAAAATACCTTCAAATTATTTGCCGGGACGAATTTCGCACTGTTAAATTCTATTAGCATCGATTTCGAGGGCGGTTATGCCTATATGGACTACACCCGCTTCCGTGACACCATAGGATATATTAACCCCTCTCATTTCAAACCGGTCGACTCTTTCATGACCGGCGACCGCCTTGAATCATACTATTTCTCCCCCCGTATCTCAGGCCAATTGGGTGCAAAAGTAGGCCTTAATGTGACCTACAACTATCGTAAATTCGCCAACAAAAAAGATAAGGTGGTCTACGGCCCTGGGACAGGATGGATTTCACCCTGGGCATTGCATTACGAGGGCCAATCTATTACGGCCAGTCTGAAAACCTACTATTTGCCGCATTCTATCATCAGCTCCGGCATCGGTTACTGGGACAAGACCTTTTTCAGATCCATAGATGAATTATTCGTCTGGCTGAAAGATGCCCATAAGAGACGTGATTTTCAGACCAGATTCTATTTATCGCTGCAAAGACCGATTCCCTTAAAATCCGGCACCATCGTCGAGCCATTCTTGCAGTTCGACTACTCTGACAATAAGTCTTCTTATAAATTGTATGATTACTCGTCTCTGTCGGTCTCAGCCGGACTGACTATTAAAATGTGATTTTTTGTTTTTTGGTCGACAAACTATTATTTATTAATGATTCTTTTTTTGAGGAGATGTGTTATGAGCAACAAGAGTGCTAACTTCATTCCGGCATTGTTTGTCTTTCTGGCAATGCTATTTACACTCTCCGTCTTCGCGGGGCCGGGCGCATATGTCTCGGCGGAGACGAAGGGCAATCCCAGCTATTCTGGACTCGTTAGAGTCTACGTAGTCGAACCGACATCCCGTTGGAACGCCAAAGACGGCCTGCCTTATCATTACGGCTGCCTTGATTTTATCGATATCCCCATTACGCTTCCCTATCAAGGCGTTTTTGACACGAGCTTCCATTGGAGTGGAAGCGGTCTTACTCAGAACAACATTATGATTATTGCTTCCATTTTTCACGGTGACACCACTAATTCTTATGTCGAAGCGACGGCGGCCGCCAAAGTTGACACGCAGTGGAACAACACCGTCAATCCGAACTTCACCCACTCGGTTCTGGTGGAGGAAGGAACCGGAACCTGGTGCGTCTATTGCCCCGATACCCGTAATGCCCTTGATGCCATCTATGAGGCCCATTTGTATCCCTTTTTCTATGTGGCCATGGTTGAGGATAAAGTTCTCAAGGTGCATAACCGTTTGATTGACGTTCTCCACCTGGGCGGTTACCCCACCTGTTTCTTTGACGGCGGTTATCGGATTTATGTTGGCGGCGACCCTTATCCGACTGAGTATCAGAATCGAATCATAGCCTCCGGGGCGCGCGATCCGCACCTTTTCGATTTCAGCGTCGCCCTCTCTTTCCTTGGAGGAGGACAGCTTGGGATAGATTTGCATGTCGTCAACAACGAGGTTATAAACACGGCGCCAACAACGCCTAGTGCGCCCACCGGCCCCTACAGCGCCGTCACCGGAAAATCATATAATTTCAAATGTGCCGGCACTGACCCTGATGAAAACACCCTTTCCTATCGTATGGTCTGGGCGGCCGGCGACACCTCCAGTTGGTATGGCCCCTATGACTCCGGCGATAGCGGCACTGTCCCTCATACCTTTTCCACTGGCGGAACTTACTTTATCAAAGCCCAGAGCAAAGACGAGTTCGGCGGCCTGAGCGGTTTCTCCGGCACCTATCAGGTGATTGTCCATTCCTTCGTGGCCGGCGATGCCAACGGCAGCGGCATAGTGAACATTCAGGATGTCACCACCGTAATCAACTTCCTCTACAAGGGCGGCCCGGCACCGATTCCGCCGCAGGCCGGCGATGCCAACGGCAGTGGAATCCTTAACATTCAGGACGTAACCTATCTTATCAACTTCCTGTACAAAGGCGGCCTTCCGCCCAACTACCCGCCCGGCTATTAAGAACAGTTTCATATATTTGCCGAAAGGCAGGCGCCCTCACCGCGCCTGCCTTTTTTGTCATGAAGCGAATCTCTGGATGCTGGATCAAGTCCAGCATGACATTGATTGGGCATTAGCGGAAGGAGAGCAGGTCTCATGGAATCAGCTTTTTTAGATGTCATTCTGGTGAAAGCCGGAATCCATATTGGCAATCCGGGCAAGTCAAGTTTTGGCAACTCCCTCGTTCCCCCCCCAACTGAATTAGATAGGAAAGGGTTCCTGACGACGCCGCAAATCGCAAGGAATTAGAATTTGAAACCTATTGTCAACGGCGCCACAGTCGGATTAACATTTTCAGCCATAATCATATGAAGACCGGCATCGATGAAAAAGGACGAACCCTTCTGACCAAGCATTTTCTCGACACCGATGCCAAGAATTATCGAGACATTCGTACTGCTGCCGACACCGGCCTGCCACACGGTCTGAGGGCCGGGACTGTCGAAAGTCACCTTGATCTCATCGGCGCCTGCGATTGTAATTCCGAAACCGCCTTTTATGTAGGGAAAGAATCGTGCCCCTTCTTTCTTGAGGCTTCCCTTACCTAAAACCGCGAAGCTTCCGGCTGTCATCTTCCCTTCGCTAACTTCAATATTCGTGGCATTGGGCCATTCACCGGGGTCAGTCCACCAGTCCTTGATCATTCCTGCTGCCGGGCTGAATAATTTCAGGTCAAGTAAGGCGACCAGCGACCAATTGGGCGATACCGGGTATTCGAGGCCGACACCGAAACCATAGCCCCTATTGTAGTAGTCAGTGAAATCCTCGGGAGCGATGGCGAAAGCGAGCTCTCCCGTCGCAAAGAAATTATAAGTCTTTTGGCTTTGCGCTGTCGCTTGACCGGCGCCGACGGCGATAACACAAACCGTCAACGCTGCGATCAACAAGCTTGCACGTTTCATGGCAAAAGTCCTCCATACATTGGGTTGGGTTAGGTGTCGGGTCAAGAGTGTCATAAATCATCCAACGATTATAAAACGCCCCAACGGACTGCGCAAGTATTATTATTGCTACCGATCCCATCATCCCAGATAAGTTGTGCAGGCCAGGAGCCCGCCGTGGCGGGGGCGGGTTTGCAAGCGTAATTGATTGTGCCACAAAAGATGGGGTTTGGCGACATAGAAACGAACCCTTCTTAAAAACGGCCAAGCATATGTCCGGCATAGATTTGACAAATTTGGCTTTGTTTTCAGAATTTTTTGGGCTTTGGAAACAATGAGCAAATTGGGTGCAACCCGCCTGTATGGCAACAACTTAAGTGCAACAGGGGGCATGCGGCAAAATGGGTTCGTTTCCCCGTTTTTAAAGGATTCCTTTTTTCTCCCTGGTTGATTGGGGGCTGTGGCCCAGTTGGAGGAGGCGGCTATTCTCCGGCCGGTTCTGGGGCCGGTGGATTCTTGGGCGTTGGCACGGTTGGCGAGGATTTGTTTTTCGGCAGCAGACATATTTTAATTCTCCTACAAGTGGGGTACGGTTCCAAATCACCATTGATGTTGTAGTGATTTTGCAGGATGCTTCCCTCACCCCTGACCCCTCTCCCGGCGGGAGAGGGGTTTATGGGGCAAATGGATGGAAATCGAAGCAGTTCAGGCTTGTCAAGATTCCCACCCGTTGGGTGGGTTACCAGTTTATTCGGCACGTGGGAAACCTGCAATACTTTTCGTATTGATTTATGGAAATGATCCAGTTATAATATGTGATAATCAATAGTTAGAGAAATGCATATGAGGAAGCCAAAGACGATTGATCTGTTTTGCGGAGGAGGTGGAAGCAGTTGGGGCGCGGTGAAGGCTGGGGCTAAGATCGTAGCCGCCTTCGACAAATGGGACGTCGCGGTAAGTACATACAAGGACAACTTCCCTGGCGTGAAGTTGTACTCTGGTGATCTGACAGATTTCGATCCGCATGACTTGAAAGAGGAGTTGGGAAAAATTGATCTCATTCTTGCCTCGCCCGAATGCACCAACCATAGCCCGGCCAAAGGCAATTCACCACGTTGTGAAATAAGTCGCGAAACATCATTTCACGTGATCCGGTTTGCGGAAGCTCTTCATCCCCGATGGATTGTTATCGAGAATGTCGTGAGCATGCGGAAATGGGCCCGGTATCATGAATTCCTGGAAAGATTGAAAAGTCTTGGATATCATTGTCGAGAGCAAATTTTGAATGCCGCTGACTTTGCAGTACCACAAACGCGACGACGCCTGTTCATTCTTTGCGACCGTGAGATAATGCCGCGTGCCGTCCCGCAGAAGCAGCAGCCTGTTAAAGGGGCCAACACAATAGTCAGCTCCAATGGCGCTTATCCATTTCGACTTTTGCGTTCGGATCATCGCGCACCGGCCACGTTAGAACGCGCTGAACGAGCCATCGCCGCAATCGGTGCTCGAACGCCATTTCTTATCGTCTATTATGGTTCCGATCACGCTGGCGGCTGGCAACCCATTACACGTCCACTCAGGACAATTACTACGTTAGATCGTTTCGCCTATGTGAAACCCACTGCCGATGGCCATGTGATGCGTATGCTGCAACCTGAGGAGCTTAAGCTCGCAATGGGCTGGCCTAAATGCTTCCGAATTAAGCAAGGAACGCGTCGGGACAAGATTAAGGTCATTGGTAACGCCGTCAGCCCCAAAGTCATGGCAGTGATTATAAAGACATTGCTGAATGGCAGGAAACAAGATGCCAGGGAGAAGGCCTGATGATTGAGAATACAAAAGGCGACATGCCCAAGATGCGTACTCGGGCGAGAATCATAAATCAGCTTGGGCAGCAGCTAATAAAAAGTGAGTCTATAGCTCTTCTTGAACTGGTAAAGAACTCTTATGACGCTGACGCCACCAAATGCACGATAGATATGTATTCCCCTGATTTACCAGAAAAGGGGAAAATCGTAGTCAAGGATAATGGCGAAGGTATGGATTACGAGACTCTTTCAACAGCATGGCTCGAGATTGGCACAAGCTACAAAGAGGACTTGCTTTCAAATACCGCCACTGCGCGAAGTCCGAAATACAAACGCCGTCGATTGGGAGAAAAAGGTATCGGCCGTTTTGGCGTGCATCGTCTTGGTACCCTTATTGAAATAGTCTCCAGGAAGAAAGCATCGAAAGAATGTATTCTTAAAATTGACTGGAGCACCATCAAAAAGAGCAAGTATGTCGAAGAAATTCCTATCGAAATTTCTCAAAGGGAGCCGATACTGTTTAAGCAAGGGTCTGGCACATGCATCACAATTCGAGACCTTCTTGTGCCATGGTCCCGACGCATGACTCGCGACTGCGCCAGAGCAATTACGGCGCTCAATTCACCATTTGACCAGGAGGAGTCTTTCAGGGCAGCATTTAACCTCCACGAATTAGATTGGCTTGAAGGAATTGTTAAATTCGAGGATATAGAGGAATACAAGCTATTCTCTTTCGATGTTACGATACGTGGCAATGACATAACAGATTTTAAGTATGCATTCACGCCATGGAAAACAATGAAGAAATTGGCATCTCGTGTAGTAACTATTAAGGACAAAGAAATTAGCAAGTTGACGAGAATGGTATACGGTGACGAAGATCGAAAGGAAAAGGACATTAATCTAGACAATTACAAAATAGGAACGATAGTATTTAAGGGAATAATTTTCGACAGAGATGCCAGGGTTTTGAATTTGGGCGTGCAGGATAAGAAGGGTCTTAAGGAGTATCTTGACCAGAATGGCGGAGTGCGCGTGTTTAGAGACAATATTCGCGTCCTTGATTATGGTGAGCCAGGAAACGATTGGCTTGATTTGAGTGGCCGGAGAATAAACATACCAACTAGGCGAATCAGCAATAATATTATTATTGCAGCTATATATTTTGATCGCTCGCAAAGCAATGACCTGATAGAAAAGGCAAATCGAGAAGGGTTTTTGGAAAATGATGCCTTCCTGGAAGTAGTGAGGGCCATACGGTTTGTAATTGACCGTATTGAGGCGGTCAGAATGAGAGACAAAGGACTGTTGAGACTGCATTATGGGGCGCAAAAGGTATCGGAACCAGTTCGGGGCACTATCACTGAGCTGAAAGCCGTCGTAATAAAATCAATAGCAAATAAATCTGAGCTTTTGAAAATCACTCAGTATCTTGACCGGATTGAGTCAGAATATGATTCTATTGTGGATACTCTTATGCGTAGTGCGGGCGCTGGCCTTAATCTAGTCATCGTAATCCATCAGATTGAGAAAGTTATTAAGGAGATACGTGGCATGCTTCAACATCATGCATCGCCGGACCTTATTGAGGAACGGGTCAAGTCACTTGCTGGGCTGGTCGAAGGATACAGTATTTTAATTAAGAGGTCTGACAAAAAGGTAAGGAACCTTAAAGGTTTGGTTGAGCAGGGTGTTTTCAACACTAGTTTTCGTTTTGAAGCGCATAATATAAAATTGGACGCGGCCTTTAGGAATAAATCCCGGAACCTTGATGCTGTGCTTTCAACCAACCACGCACTCAACGCTTTGATGAATGTGATTGACAACTCAATCTGGTGGCTTGGTTACTCAAGGCCAAAAGAACCAACGATTTATATAGATATCTCGGGCGAATTAGAGGGTTACGTGAGCATCGTGATCGCCGATAATGGCCCCGGCTTCACATTACCTACCTCCGAGATCATTAAGCCTTGGGTGACTAATAAACCCGGTGGTAGTGGTATCGGGCTTCATCTCACTGACCAGATTATGCAATCGCTCGGTGGCGCGCTTTTGTTCCCTGATCCAGGCGATTATAGTGTTCCAAAGAAATACTGGAAGGGCGCAATCACAGTACTTGCATTCAGGAAGGGATAACCCCAAATGAATTTATCTGATAGTGGAAGAATCGTTATTGTTGACGATGATTATTCTGAAATGGAGCCTCTTCTACAAGCTCTTGGCCGGATCTCAATATCATACGCACATTATGACGGAAGTGTTCGCAATTTACCGAGTAGCCCAATCGGGGGGATTCGGTTTGTATTTCTCGACATTGTTCTGGAAGGGATGACTGGACTCGACGACAAAAACAAGGCCTCTGCTCTTGTAGGAATTCTTAAGAAGATAATAGCCAAAGATAATGGTCCGTATGTCATCATATTCTGGACTCAACATAAGGAAATAATTGATCTTGTACTTCAAAACTGCAAATCCGCAGATATAGAACCGGTTGCTTCGGTTGATCTTGACAAGAAGAATTGCTTGAAAAATGCTGACCCGATTAGCAAAATCACTAGGGCGCTGCATATTGAGCTTGCCACAATTGGGGCGTTCCGCTTGTATGTAGAATGGGAGAATCTTGTCAACCAGTCGAGTAAGAAATTCATAGCAGATCTTGCTTCGATCATTCCTTTAGACGCAAATTGGTCTAATGCTACTGAGTCGATGTTTTACTGTTTTTACAAGTCCTTTGTGGATAAGGCTGAAATCAAGAATAAGCACAATCGATTCAAGTGCGCATGCCATATCATGAATAGAAGTTATTTCGATACCCTTGAAAAGCTGACTGATAGTGCGCTGACTCCCCCCAAAAAATTTAGCCTAACCGAAAGGGGAACAATCTTACCCGAGCTAAAGGCCAAACTTAATTCATCTCTACACCTAAGGCAGGAGCCACTCCAAAAGGTTGCTTCGGGAAATGTTTTTATTATGAAGAATAAAGAATTACATAATATCCTTAAGAAGGGTATTTTCAGGGAAGGCAAAACACCGGAAAGTACGACTCTTTGTGGAATAGTCATTACCCCTCAATGTGACCTTGCTCAGAACAAGACGTTGCCCGGACCCGGTAAGGGACCAATTCTTCACAGACTCTTATATGGTTTACTCTTCGACGCGCCTCAGGATATTAAGCAGTTTGAAATCAAATCAGTCAGGCGTGGTGAGTCTGTATACTATCTTGGCCCAATTTGGCATAAGCGATCTTCTCTGCTTCTTCTGATTGATTTTGCCACAATGTCATACTTGTCCGAGAGCAAAATCCGCTCAAAGGCACTCTTTGCACTCCGGACGGACACGCTGTTCGATCTCCAGTCCAAGGCGGCCAATCATATTAACAGGCTGGGCGGCCTGTCAATCGAATAGAATTCTACAATGGACGTCCACTCTCCAAAGATTCGAAGCTTCAACATGTCTCGAATCCGGGGAGGCCACACCAAACCGGAAATCTTTCTTCGTAGGTTGTTGTGGCACTGCGGCTACCGGTACAGACTTCATCGTAAAGATTTACCAGGGACGCCTGATATTGTTTTCCCCAGCAGAAAAAAGGTAATCCTTGTACATGGCTGTTTCTGGCATAAGCACAACTGCCGCTTTTTCAAATGGCCGCAAACTAATCCAGTTTTTTGGAAGAAGAAGATTCAAGAAAATTGCCGCAGAGACCGGAAGGCGTACGCGAAGCTGAGTAGATCAGGGTGGCATTACAACGTAGTCTGGGAATGTCAACTCAAAGGCGATAGATTACACCGCACGCTTTCAAAGATTACCGATTTTCTTGAACCGACAACTCCCCCACCAAAAGGCAATTTCTTATAACGTCATCCTCTTAGCTTCACTCTCAACCCCGCTATCCTCTTGCCATTCAACCGCCATCCCTCAAAATCACTACAACTTCGATGGTGATTTATGCCCAGGGCCTTTTGTGGAAGAAGTATCCCTGCCGTCAAAAATAAAAAAGGCCGCCCTCCACGCCAAAAGCGGGAGGACGGCCTCAATATCGGAATAATATCTCTCTATTCCTCTTTTGACTTCTTGATCTCCTCGATCACTTTGGGCATGATTTCCCGCGGGACTTCCTCAGACTGAGAGAATTTCCGCGAAAACACCCCCTGCCCCGAGGTCATCGAACGAAGGTCGACCGAGTAATTATACAACTCCGGCTGCGGCACAATGGCGCGAATCCGCTGGTAACGCCCTTCCGGGTCCATCCCCATAATCCGTCCCCGGCGGCCGGAAAGATTCCCCATGATATCGCCGGTGTAATCATCGGGCACCAGCACCTCGATAATATCGATCGGCTCGAGAAGAACCGGACTGCATTTCAGGAACCCTTCCTTGAACGCCATCGAGGCGGCGATCTTGAAGGCCATATCGGAAGAATCAACCTCGTGATAGGAACCGTAATAAACCGCGACAATAATATCGACCACCGGCGAACCGGAAAGTCCGCCCTCCTGCAACGCTTCTATGACACCCTTTTCCACCGAGGGGATAAATTTGCCGGGGATCACGCCGCCGGAAATGTCATTGATGAATTCAAAACCGGAGCCCCGTTTGTTCGGCTCAAGCCGCAGATAAACGTCGCCATACTGACCCCGTCCCCCCGACTGCTTTTTATACTTATGCTGAAGTTCGGTCTTCCCTTTGATCGTCTCGCGATAAGGAATTCTCGGTTTGAAGAGGTCAACATCCACCCCGAATTTCCTTTTCAGCTTTTCGGTTATGATTTCCGTATGGGTGGAACCCTGGCTGAAAAGAACGGTCTGCCGGAGCGCCGGATCGATGACGATTTGGAAAGTGGGATCTTCATCCCGAAGTTTCTGCAGCCCCATTCCCAGCTTTTCTTCATCCCCTTTGGCGCGCGGTTTGACGCCGGTATCCATGACCGGCTCGGGAAATTCGACTTTCGGGATAATCAGCCGCTGATCTTTCTCTCCGAGCGTATCGCCCATTTTGGTCGATTTAAGCTTCACCAGGGCGGCAATATCGCCCGCCACCGCCGCTTCCACCTCGCTTCTTTCCTTGCCGCTAATAGAATAAATCTGCCCCAGCCGTTCGGAGCTATCCTGATTATGGTTAATCAAATCCATCCCCTGGCTGATCTTTCCGGAGATCACTTTAAACAGCGAAATCTCGCCGATATGCGCCTCGGCCAGAGATTTGAAAATATAGGCCAGCGACTTGCCGTTGGCATCGACATTCACCCCGACCACCTCGCTCTTGCCCGGAACCATCAGATTGATCGGAGAGACCGCCTTGGGCGAAGGGAAAAAATCAACTATAAAATCGAGCAACAGATGCACCCCGGAATTGCGATCCGCCGATCCGAACAGAATCGGGAAAATCATTTTCTTGAGGATGGCTTTTTTCAGCCCCTCCAGAATCTCTGCCGGGGAAAGCTCCCCTTTATCGAAAAATTTCTCCAGCAGGGCATCGTCGGCCTCGGCCACCGCTTCCACCATTCGCTGCCGGGCCTCATCGGCGGCTCCTTTAAGATTGCCCGGAATCTCACACTCGGTCGGCGTCCCTTTGGGGTCAAAGGTATACCCTTTCATCTTCACCAGGTCGATTACGCCCTTATATTCCAACCCCTCCCCGAGCGGCAACTGCACCGGGACACTTTTCACGCCATATCGTTCCTGAAGCTGCTTCACCACCTCCGCCGTCTTGACATGTTCCTTTTCAACCTTGTTGATGAAGAAAACACGGGGTAGATTATACTTTTCTACATATTTATAATGAATCTCGGTTCCCACTTCTATTCCAGCGCCGGCATTAAGAACAACAACAGCTGTCTCGGCCACATTAAGCCCCACAATCAGCTCGCCTATGAAATCGGGGTGCCCGGGAAGGTCCAGGAGGTTGATTTTCTGGTTTTTCCAGGGGCAGGTAAGAATCGACAGCCCGATTGACGTTTTCCGATTCATCTCGGCATCGGTGAAATCGGAAAGCGAGGTCCCCTCATCCACCTTTCCCTGACGATTGGTTATTCCGGCGGAAAAAGCGATAGCATCGGCCAAGCTGGTCTTTCCGCAACCGCGCTGGCCTATCAGAGCGATGTTTCTTATTTGTTCGGTGTCATAGACCTTCACCAGAACTTCCTCCTTATGGTCAATTCAATTCTATCACAGAATATTTAGTATAACCCCTCTGGCTTAGCTTGTCAATTTCTTTATTGGTTTATTCCCCATTTTCGACTTCGCAAATTGCATACGTTTTCTCCACCGCCCAAGAATTACTGGCCCGGAAATCAAGGTGGCCATCGGCAGTCTCGACGCCATCCCCAACTTTCACTTTGAGGCAATACCCGCAATGATATTCAAAACACCCGAAACAGGTTCTAAATCGTTTCCAGAATATTTCTCGAATTCATCAATTGCTGCTTGCCTCTGGCGAATTTGGAATAACAATCTCAAATATTCAGCTTCTTTGACGCCAGCGGTTCGTCATATCTGATCAAAAAAAAACCTCTGCATAAATTCATCGCCACAGAAATAATTCAGCCGCGATTCATTTCAGGATCAATTTATGAACGGCGTTTGTTCTTTTCCGTTTTTCTTTGTGACCATATTCACATGTTTGATATTTATTAAGTTTCGCTTGGTCGTATTGGTTTTTGTTTGTTTGCACCATTTTTCACAATCTCGGTGATTTGGTGGGTTTGGACAGGTCGGCTATTTATGCTCAGCTTGTGACAGGATTCACAAGGCCGAAGATGTTGACTTTCTCCTTTGGGGGTGGTTGTTGAGGAGCTGCCGGGGGATCTTGGCGAGACTTCGGAAGAGGGGCCTTTGGCCTAATTGATCCGGTCGGCGATGATTTGGGAAGGCTGGTTTTATCGATTTTTTGGTTGAAGGTGGGAGTTTAGGATCAGGTTGCCCGGGTGGGGATAATGGGTTAATGCCGGCTGATATTATTACTATTATCATTAGTATTTTGGTATTTTTGTTAAATTTTGCTTGACAGGCTGGAATTATTGGTTATTATGGAGGTGTCCAGGGAATAGTTGTGTTGAGAAGCACTTCTGTTAAGAGACTCAAGCACGTTAGCAATATTGTGGTTGACATGATGTTGCGGAAGAAAAAGCTTTTATT
>JAPLUR010000008.1 GCA_026397505.1 Candidatus Zixiibacteriota bacterium | reverse complement strand
CAATAAGAATCGTGCGAGCCTCTTACAGATATTTCAGCTCCGCATCTGAGTCCCCCTTAGCTGAATCAATCAGCCCTATATTCCCCAAGTCCGACGCTTCACCCTGCTTATAACCTATCTCTCTATCTATCTTTAAAGCCTCTTCAAGATATTTCAGCGCCGCATCTAAGTCCCCCTTATCATAATAGATCAGCCCGATGTTGCCCAAGTCTGACGCTTCACCCTGCTTATAACCTACTTCCCGATGTTTCTCTAAAGCCTCTTGGTGATATTTCAGCGCCGCATCTAAGTCCCCCTTAGCATAATAGATATTCCCGATGTTCCCCAATTGATTCGCTTCACCCTGCTTATAACTTACTTCCCGATGTATCTTTAAAGCCGCTTGGTGATATTCTAGGGATCGATCCAAATCACCTTGAGATTTCAATACCAATGCAATTGCAGCCAAATCCTGCCCTTCACCCTGCTTGTAACCTACTTCCCGATGTTTCTCTAAAGCCTCTTGGTGATATTTCAGCGCCGCATCTAAGTCCCCCTTAGCACTATAGATCAGCCCGATGTTCCCCAATTGATTCGCTTCACCCTGCTTATAAACTATCTCTCTATCTATCTTTAAAGCCTCTTGCTGATATTTCAGCGCCGCATCTAAGTCCCCCTTATCCGAATAGATCAGCCCGATGTTCCCCAATTGAGACGCTTCACCCTGCTTATAACCTACTTCCCGATGTTTCTCTAAAGCCTCTTCCAGATATTTCAGCGCCGCATCTAAGTCCCCCTTAGCCTTATAGATCAGCCCGATGTTCCCTAAAGCATTCGCTTCACCTTCCCCGTCTGCAAATTGCCGAGCCAGCTTAAGGGAATTGTCATAAGACGAAAGTGCGGAATCAAACTTGCCGGGGGTGTAGTGACATATTCCAACGAGATTATATAGAGCGACGAGCTGGCTTCCTTTGGCTTCATTCATTGATTCTCTGAATTCCGCTATTGCCTCGTCCCACTTGTACTGGGCCATCAATTCCAGCCCTTTCGCAAAGGGGTCAAAAATGGCTGGTGGCGACGTGCCAAGGCCATCTATATACAGGCTCTTGCCGAGCATTTTTTCTAGCTTCTCCAATTTCTGCTCTATTCTATTTGTGCCTTGTGCTGCATTGGCAGCATCCTGTTCTATAGCTTTGATTTTCTCCTCTGTTTCCTTGCGCAACCTTGCTCGCCCTCGACGCGGTAAAATCCAACTAAAGATCGTGACATATCCGAAGATTATCGTGAGTATGATACCGATAATGGTCAGCGCGGTCCCAAGATCGATTTGATATCCAAAGATGTTCATCAATAAAAGCCTTATTTGTTTTAGAATAGCGAATATTTACCTGTTAGTCAATATTTTGTTTATTTAGGTAGTGGGTCAGTTTGAAATATTTACCATTCTGGGGGTTTTGAAATAGATGTTCCGGTGATTGGACTATCCATTAGGCTTTTTGTAAGGTCACTCTTTGTTATTAGTCGGCAAAATCCATTTGGCAATAATTGGGTAAATGGGCCAGGCATCGAGAAGCTGGGAACGGCAATTCGCAAAATTTTTGGCGAAAAACTTGAATTCATTATTTTAATGACTGGGACAAAATCGGTATCACCTGAGATTAATAATGCCGTATCAAATTCATTTTTTGCGGCAAGGGCAATGATATGAGCACCAATACTTACATCCGTACTCTTTTCTTCAAATGTATATCCCGTCCTAATAATACCCCTGATCGGACCATCAATCGTATTGAAAGTTTTGCCTGATAATTTATCGGGAACCACAAAATTTCGGCGACGGTTGGCAAAATGATTGATTTCAATTCTAATTCCAATGGCTCGCAAGGCTTCTACATATTTTTGGTGTCTCTCTACTTTTTTTTGATCCCATGTAGCGTATGCTGAAAAATAATAAACCTCTGTCAATGTGGCATATTGAGGTAGATGACGTTGGGCCAATTTTCTATAATCAAGCCATTTACATTGAGGAAAATTATTTTCCAGAAAATGATAAACATTGAATCCATCTATAAAAGCAATCGCGCGATGAGGTTTTCCGGTTATTATCATAATGCCCAAAATAAAAAAGCCCGGAATTTTACTCCGGGCACCAACAGGCTATTAACCTGAAGGATGTATGTCTTTACAGTCTTAAGATCGACATTATTTAAACAATAGTCAAGCAAAAAAGTTACAAAAATATAGATTAAGTTATTGACGCGCAACAAATTGATGCGCACCTTATTGCATTTAGTATGCATTTAATTGCTTATATCGTTTCTGATTTCTCTAATAGTTTTATCAAATCTTCAATTTCCCAAAGACGATCGGTCACTCCGGCGGCCATAGCTGGGGTTATTCTTGTGGTTTGGTGAATCCGGCAGAAGTTGTAATACATGAAGTGTAAGGCTACCGCATATTCAAGATTTTGAACCTTCTTCGAGAAGCCATTAGTTAGCCTGGTAAAGCGGCGCATCCCCATGCGCATTGTCAGATTCTGGCGTTCAATTAGAGAAGTTGAAATATTTTGCTTTTTAGGCTTTCCAACAATGGATTGTCGTCGGCACCCGACACAGGCCGGAGGACCGTATCGAGCTTCACCCGCATTTTCTTGACCATAAAGTTTAACAAGCATGGCATAGTCAATATCGGCACCAAATGCTTGTTCGACGGCCTCCAGATATGCCCTATGTCCGTCTGTGGTCAGTTGAACGCGGTTCGCCAAGCGAGAAGCCAAATCATTCATAAATACTTTGGCATGTTCGGCATCGCGCAAACCGACAAGCCATGAAATGATCAGTTTAGATTCTGGGTCAATTGCAGTCCAAGTCCAGACGTCGCCGTAACCAAACTGGCCTTGCTTGTCCTTAGGGACATTCTTTTGTTTGGCATAGCAGTAAGACCAAATTTCATCGCATTGAATCTGTTTACATTTCAGATTGCGTAAAGTCCTATCCTGATATTCGGCACAGACGGAGCCAATTTCCTCAAGCAGTTTGACAACGGTATTCTTGGCTATTCCGGTCATTCGGACGGTTGACCGTATAGAATTTCCCTCAACTAAAGAGGCTATGATCTGAACCCGTTTTTCTCTAATTAGCTTATTCATGCTGACCTAATATACATGAGCGGTCACGCATTGTCAAGTCTTTTTTCAAAAATCGTATCTTTTTGCTGTTTTTTGCCATTATTTTGATTGACATTAAAACAAAATGATACTATATGCAGTATCATATGTCAAGAAAAAGAATAAGCTTGTCGATAGTAAAGAGGGGTCATTGACATCTTATGCTGAGCTCCTTGGGAGACTCCAGAGTTTCAAGAAGGATGGCGGAAACGAATTGCCGCTTGCCCCAATTGAAAAATGGATGTGCGAGGAACTTGGCGTAAAAAGGCTTAAGAATACTGGAGGATCGATGGTCAGATTTGAACATCCGGCCATAGCAGAATTGAAAGGAGACGGAATATTTGGTATTCATGTTGCACGGGGTGGCAGGAGAGAAATGATTTACCGAAAGAATTTCAAGACTTATCTATGCCCCTGTCTGTTATATATCATTGAAACAATGAGAAAGGAAGGCCTTTGTGGCAACGAAAGACCTTAATTATTATCTCGACCTTGACTATGATGTCAATATCTCGAGATTGGAAGAGGATGAGGAGGTATTATACAAAGCCTATTCGCGTGACTTGGACGCATTCGTTTTCTATGGCTCAGGCGATACCAAGGCTGAGGCATTGGAGTCTTTTGAGCAGACCAAGAGAGAATTGTTTAAAGCCTATTTGGACGAAGGCCGTGAAATACCTGAACCGACTCGTGAGAATAACAATCTCCCAAGTGGCAAATTCCTTCTGAGAATTGATCCGCGAATTCATTATAAGTTGATTGGTATGGCGAGGGTCGCCGATAAGAGCCTTAATTCTTTCATCGACCAAATATTAATTGCCCATGTAACAGGACAAGATATTTTGACTAAATGCTTTCAAACTATTGTTTTTAATAGGCAAGCCTATCATCCTGGCGAGATCACGGGAATTAGAGCGGAAGTACATATTTTTGGTAATGAGCAATATAGTGCAGAACAATGGCGTGAGGTGGCATAATGGAATTAAAAGAGGCGTTGGAAAAATTAACTCCAAATGATTACAATCAATTTTTGAAACGAATTGAGATAAGTGATTCATATTTGAAAAAACTTCAGTTTTCAGTCTCTTCTCATAGTATGACGACTCAGGCAAGTTACAGCCTTAAAGAAAACTTGGGAAATGTTTCAATTGTTGAAGATAAGGCAACCATTGAAATTAATTACGAAATAAAAGCCTCATCGACGGATAAAGAAATATTTCAGTTAGGTGTACAATATATTTTGAATTATGATATTCAGGGTGAGCTTCCCGAGGAATTCTATGTAATTTTTAAGCATTATACCGCACCATTGCAGTGCTTTCCTTATTTACGGGAATTGGTTCATTCAATGACATCCAGAATGGGATTATCTCCCCTGATCCTACCCCTAAGAAAAGTTTTAATAGAAAAACCAAAAGAAACAGAAAAGGTAAACGCATAAACTATTTTTGAAGTTTCTTCCATCTTGCGAGTGCCGCTTTTCTGGCGGCTTCGCTCCGTTCCTGTTTCGTCATTTTCTTGGCTCTGGCCTTGCCCCCCTTGAGTCCCCCAAGACGGCCCAATTCGACGGCGGCAGGATTCTTAGTCGGATCAACCGGTTTAGGCTCCGGCATTGGCTCTGGTGTTGTGGCTTCATTAGCTATGATAGCCGACAACTCATTTAGATCGAGTTTCTTCTTTTTGCGTAACCGCTTTTGCATGCCTCATTATAAGGCCGATCTCAATTCCTGTCAAGGCCTATTAAAATGAAACTGACCCACTACCTTTATTTAAGAAAGATGCGAGTCGAGCGCAAGCGGGCAGGGCAGACGGCAAAACCACACGATTTCGTCGGCGGGTTTTGCCCTACTGCCGACTGGATTCGCCATTGCGACGGGGAATGACATTTACAGGGGCATGTGTCAAGGAATCTGCTCTTTTGCCGTTAATACCCTTTCATTGTCATGCTGGATTTGATTCGGCAGTCAGAGACGTGATTTCATTGAGTCGATAGTTGGAATACTCAAAGCGCATGCCCCTGAGCTACTCAACTCACAAATTA
This sequence comes from Candidatus Zixiibacteriota bacterium, assembly GCA_026397505.1. NCBI lineage: Bacteria > Pseudomonadati > Candidatus Zixiibacteriota > Candidatus Zixiibacteriota bacterium. The sequence goes on along the minus strand of JAPLUR010000008.1, from coordinate 4,966 downwards.
CTCTTGACAATCTTCTTCCGTGACTATTTATTTATATCAGAGTGTTTCATCCAGAAGAATTCGATTTGCCAGCAAGGGGATGTGGCATCTCTTGACACTTAATTGTTGAGGCTATCGAGAGCAAAATTCAGGTGCTCAAGGGCCTTGAAACAAAAATTATTTTTCGGCCCAGCCGGCCGAAGGAGGCACTCATGGCCAATCTTAAAATCGCTTTTTGGAATCTCCAGAATCTTTTTGACACCAAAGAATCGGTCATCGCAGCCGATTTCGAATTCACTCCCAAAAATGGATGGACCGATGAAGTCTATGAAGCCAAGCTGAAAAACCTGGCTCAAATCATCAAACTCATGCATAAGGACGAAATGCCCGACATATTGGGTTTCTGCGAAATTGAAAACAAGGAAGTTGTGACGGCGCTTAAGGATCTTCTCCCCGGCAAAGATTACAAGGTGGCGTACGAAGAATCGGAGGATATTCGTGGCATTGGCACAGCCCTGATTTACTCCGGCAAATTGTTGGAAACTACCGACGTTCCGCCGGTGGGACATAAGGTCTATCAGCGGTATCCGACCCGCGACGTTTTTGAGGTCCCTCTTAAGGTTAAAGAGAATGGAGCAGAGTTGATTGTCATGGTCAATCATTGGCCGTCGCGCAGCCAAGGTCAATACGAAAGCGAACCTTTCCGGTTGCATCTGGGCGATTACTGCGGTCGACTTATTGATGGTTTGCTCAAGTATTCACGCAGCGATTACCTTGCCGCGGGTGATAATAATGTATCATTGGACGATCTGAACAACCGCTGGAATAGTAATATCCTTCTTATGGGGGATTTCAATGATGAACCATTCAATCGAAGTGTCCTTGAATTCCTGAAGGCATCAAACGGTGAAGATCATATCGAGGAGTTGTTCGAGAAACCGAAAGATGCAAATCTGCCCAAACCGGAAACATATCTCAAGAAGCAGGCATATTTGTTCAATTGTATGTGGCCGCAGCTGGCGAAACCTGATTGCGGAACTTATTATTACTCGGAATCTCCAAATACCATGAATCTGCTGGATCAATTCATTGTCTCGCGCGGACTGTATTATGGCGCCGGCGGTCTTAAAATGAACCTTGGTTCTGTCGAGATCTTCAAGCCAAAAGCGATGTGTTCGGGAAAGAAGTTGCGCCCCAAAGCATTCAAGTACGACGAGAAGGGGATAAAAGTCAATGGATATAGCGACCATTTCCCCATTCAGGCGACTATCGATATACTTTAGCACGGTCGTTGCAGCTTCAAACGGCACGAGCCCCCAAGACAGGCGGGGTGGGCCACCAACCAGATGCGTTGTGGTACAAGGGGTTGAGGGAGCGCAAGAAAAGCGAAGCCAAATAATAATGATTGAAGTCTATGTGCGGCAAAGAGATGGCGATGTTTGGCTTTGCTTTTCAATTTTTTGGGGCCCTTTGGTGATAGATTTATTCCGGCGTAACATAGAGGTATAGCAATGGATTGGACGGAAATTGCGGGGCATGGAAATTTGGGTTTGTTTCCCCGTTTTTAGGGGACCCATTTTTCTCCCTGATTGATTTTGGGCTGTGGCCCGATAGAAAGCGGCGGTGCCGGTCTGGCCGGGATTTGGTGCGGCCGGGGCGGCAAGGAGACAGACGGGCAGACTGAAGTTTTCCGCGCACAAGCCGGGCATTATACTTGTGGAACAAGAGGTTAGGTGAAACAAGGGGGGTGCGGTGGGGGGAGTTCGTTTCTTCATTTTTGTATTCTTTTGTAGTGTTTTTGTTGCGAATTTGGGGAAGATGCGACAAAGGTGACGGTTCCTTACATTTGGGCTATCGATAAATTGCTTTTCTAGTTCAGACATATTTATATCTATGCTTTCTATTAATAGGAGGGGCTCCAAATCACCATCGATGCGATGTGGATTTTGGAAGAGACGCGACAGGGGTCATGCCCCCAGCCACGAGCGGCGGCCCATGATCCTGCGGAAAGATAGGCACGGATGGAATTTCCCACAGAAAAGATGTGGGTTATCCGGTTGAAGCGACGGGATATGGGATGTTGAAGGCGTCAAAACCTCAGCTTCGATCTACCCGGCTACGTGCACACAAAAAAATGTCAACCGAAGTCAGAAGTCTCACATACGCCGGACCCAATATTCCTTCAACTCACCCTCGTGAAGACGAATACTGCTGTGGGTGGCTCTATCTCTGGATCAGTAATTGTTACCGTTAGAGTATTTCCGACAACCGTATAAGGACCGATTGCACCCCCACCGTCATCATCTCCACATTCACTGCCCTCACGGCTAATGACCGAAAGTCCCGTGAGGATTCCGCCGGCAGCGCTATACGTCAACACTTCTACACAGTCCATATCAGAGGTCACGGTAACCGTTGACGCAGTGAAGGTCCACCTCAGATAAACACCGGGTGGGATGGATTGTCCGTTCACTGATGTCAGATTCCAGTTTCCGATTAAGGAAGAATCGTTGTTTGGTCGAACCAGCACGGCTACACCCTCATGATCGGCGGTGTTGTAGTAGCCCTCCTGGATCGGCTTCATGACATTGCCCCAATTATTCTGGATGTCCTCGTAATTCCATCCGGCAAGATTTCCGGTGAGGGCCTCTTGAGCCATGTCAAAGGAAATGAAACAGTGGAATAGCAAATGAATGGGATCCCAAACACTTTCACGGCTGAAAGCGCCGAGTGTGTAGTATACGGGGAATTTTTCATCCTTACCTGCTTCGAATGCTGGGAAAATCCGTCCATGGTTGTTTTCGCTTGGCCACGCAAAGTCTACCCAAGTTTTGTCGTTGGGCAGTTGGAGTTCGAGTTGATTGGGCTTGTACGCGCCATAGTAAGGAAACGAATGGTGTCTTATTCCCGATACGCTATTCGGTTCTTGAAAGAAGTGGTTAGCAACGAGATACGCTTGGACATTGTCCCGCGCCTCCTCGGCGCTTCTCGCTGAATAATCAACCCAGATCACGTTTATCGGCTCCAAAAGTTTCCCAAAAGGATCGCATAACGGCACCGCCCAATGCGCGATGGCGTCAGACCTCAGGGGTATGACATTCTGGTTGAACATCCAGACACCTAGTTCGCCACTGCTCTCTACACCATTACAGCGGTGTTCGAAAGAGTGTGTTAGTTGGACCGCAGGAGGATCAAAGATCAACTCTATTGAAGGCAATGTAATACCGATCAGCGCAGGTACCGAAATCGAGTATTCATTGGCGGCCGCAATTAGAACTCCCAAACCGCTTTGATCAAGAATTGGAAATGGTACGGTCGTTGACCCGGACCCATCGGGATCAACCAAAACAGGATACCCGTTGGCGGACATGCCGTCGAGCGCGCCATCCGATAAATCTTCTGAAAGGGCCTTCATCAAATCGAAGGAAGTTGCTTCTGCGAGGCCAATTAGGTTTGGGTTGCTCGTCAAGAGATTCGTCATGCCACCCAGCAGTGCAGCGTACATTTTCTGGCTTTCGTCCCCATCTGCCGATTGAGATGGAACCGTGGTCGCCGGATTGAAACTGAGTTTTGAACTGGCTTCAGCCAGCACCAAATACAATGCGTTCTCCGGCGTTGTCCCATCACGCATCAGTTCAGTTGCAGCCATGTAGAGGGTATGAGTTAATGGAGAGACGGTAGCCTCATTACCGTAAAGAATGAATCCGCACAGCTGATCTTTTGAATCCAGAGTGACCGTATCGTACGTCGTCAGACTAACATAATGGCCTCTGGAGGCTATCAACAGGATTGGCTCGGTAAGAGTGTCAGGTATCTTGCCGCTCCAGTTGCCAAGCGAGTCAACAGTAAATGGACCAGCCAGATGTGTTGAGGAAGCATTCACTCCAAGCGAGTAGGCATCGACAACAGCCCCATCGCGAGGACCCGACACAACCTTGCCACTAATCGAGACTTCCTGCGGTTCTGGTGGCTCCGGTGTTATGCTTTTGGAGCACCCTACTAGCCATGTAATTAGAATCGCAACAACACCGACACATATAGTACCATGCACCCGGCTTATATGAAGACTCCTGACATCTTTGATTTGATTGTTCTCTCCCGAAAAAGTAAAGCTCATGTCAATAGTTGCATAAATTGGTTTTTCCAGAGCGTCACTCTTGGTTTAATTCTTATCTTGTCTGATCTTCCCACAAAAAAATGGATATATTTAAAATAAGAAGCGGCTTTTTTGAAGTCAAGTGGATTTTTAAAGCCCAGGCCCTCATGACGGCGTTGCCCATTGTTATACATCTCAAGATACTCAAATATATCAGAGTTGTGTCCGTTTTTGCTCCAGATTATCGGGAAACCAACAGCTCTGCTGTGAGAAGGTCCAATTCTGAATTCTGTAGATCAGGTCTCTTTTTGCATTCCCATCCCTATGCTTCAAAATCACTATCGAATCGATGGTGATTTTGGCTTCACCCACCTTATGTAGAACGAGTGATTATTTATATGTCAGAAAACATTAAACAATTTATTGCCAATCGGGCCAACGGCCAAAAATCAACCAGCCCCAAAACCGCCCAAATCAGCCCGGGCGATAAAAAGAAATATTTTAAAAAACGAAGAAACAAACCCATTTTGCCATACCACACAAAACCACCCAAGCCATTATCCGGCAATAAATAAGCAGAAAGTGATTATGTTTTTTGGAGGGACTTGAATTTAGCCGACAAACCCATTTTGCAGGGTAACCCAACCAACCAAGATGGATTCTGGCTTTCGCCAGAATGACATTTGTAAGAGACACCAATTGGATTCCCGCCTACGCGGGAATGACAAATACACGGCATGGGCGACCGCGTGGAGGCTGTCCCATAAGTTAGTTTTATTGATATCGAAATTCAGGTTAAGGGGTTTGGGAGTGGATTTTGGCGTCCGCTGACCCTGAGAGTCCGAAAATGCGTTTGCCAGCGTTCTATATGGGCCAGAATCATAGCTAAAC
>JAPLUR010000007.1 GCA_026397505.1 Candidatus Zixiibacteriota bacterium | reverse complement strand
TTGCTCTACCACCTGCCGTTTCAGCTCCACACTGAACTTCCGTTTCGGATTCATGGCACCATCCTTTCCTCGTATCAAAATACCAATCCGTGCCAAATCCTCCTAACCTTTTGTGTCCAGTCTCAGGGGTGCAGTCCAGTTTAGGTGGGATGGAAGACTGCAGAAGGGCAATCATGAACCGTTAATCTCAAAAGAGCTCTTTGATCAAGTTCAAGGTCAACTAAAGAGATTTAACAAGTCGAAAGAGAAAACACACACTTTTGCTTTTAGAGGTTTGTTAACTTGTGGTTATTGCGGCTGCAGCATGACTGCTGAAATCCACAAGGGCAAGTATATTTACTATAGATGCACTGGAGGCAGGGGTAAGTGCAGACAGCCTTTTATCCGCGAAGAGGAAGTTGCTCTGAGGCTTGGGCGAGTGGTTAAGGCCATTTCAATTGATGAATCTTTGGTCGAGTGGATCAAAGAAGCGTTAAAAGCCAGCCATGCCCAGGAGAATGAATATCATAAGCGAGTGACTGACGATCTCAAGAAGGAATTATCAAAACTTGAGAATCGCATTGCCAGGGTTTATGAAGACAAATTGGATGGAAATATACAGGACAGTGAATGGCGGACGCTTCACGATAGATATTCATTGGAGATTGAAGGCATCAAAGGGAGGCTCAATAGACATATAGATGCCAATATTGATTACTATGAAAAGGGTTCGATTATCTTAGAACTCGCCCAAGATGCATATAATCAATACCTTAAGCAGAGCAATGGCGAAAAGAAGAAACTTCTGGATTTTGTGCTTTCGAACTGCATCGTGAAGGGTGATGACTTTGAACCGGTGTACCGTCAACCCTTTGATTTGCTTGCAGTTTACAGGGAGAAAGAAGACCAAGAAAAAAGGCGATTAGGTCAAAAATCGCCAATCCATCAACTTTGGCGTCCCCAAGGGGATGCGAACCCCAATTTCGTGATACAGGATATGGACTTACGGCTGCTGAGACAAATTTGAGACAGATTTCAGCGGCCTTCACAGAAGAATTGGAACTCCTACGACCTTCAGGTTATGAGCTCTTTCTAACTTCCAGACCGGGGACAATACGGAACACTTAAGGACAACAATAGAACAACCTACGCTGACCCAATTTGTCCCGTGTTGTCCTTGATTATTGCCTGTTTTGGCTAATTCTGTTAGAAAATTGTTAGAAAGGCGTGTATGTAATTGTAGACTTCGCGGGATATATTATGAGTTATAAAAGGCAGGCTATTTAAGCCTGCCTTTCGATAATTCTACGACCGCTTACTTCATCAGCAGCATCTTCTTTGTCTGACTCACGTCACCGGCTTTGAAGCGATACAAATAGATGCCCGTCGAGACAGGATCACCGGTGTCATTATTACCATCCCAATCAATTCGATACGATCCGGCCGATTTCGTTTCATTAACCAGAGTCCTTACTTTCTGACCCCGTATATTGAAGATATCGATGGTCACCTGCGCACGTCTCGCTAAGGAGTAATCAATGGTTGTCACGGGGTTGAACGGATTGGGATAATTCTGCAATAACTGATATGTCTGCGGTAAAGTGGGCCCAGGGTCGTCGATTCCCATGGCGGCCGCATTAATTTTGGTCACAATGGCATCTCTATGGGTATTATAGCTTGAATCATAAGCGTTATAGGTAGGGAAATCAGTCGAAGCAGTAAATCCCGTCACATATATACTGCCGAAACCATCAACCGCGATGTCATATCCGAATTCATCTGCACTTCCACCGAGGTAACTACTAAAGACCAGAGAATTTCCGTCTGGCGAAAACTTCGTCACAAAAATGTCAATATATTGCTGGTAAGGTTGGAGTGGATTTTGGGTAGGGAAGTTGACGGAATGAGTCCTTCCAGACAAATAGGCGCATCCGTAACTATCGACACATATGCCATAACCTTCATCATAATCGTCGCCGCCCAAATACGTGCTATAGACAGCAGCGTTACCAGCTGCCGATAATTTAGTTACGAAGGCGCCACTTCCGGCCTGGGAGGTTTGATAAGGGTTCTGAAGGGGGAAATCAGTGGAAGAAGTAACTCCGGTTACATAGGCACAACCCGCGATATCGACCGCAATATCATTGCCATAATCAAAATCGCTTCCACCGATGTAAGTGCTATAGAGGAGGGAATCGCCTTCATCTGAAAACTTGGTAACAAATGCATCATAGCCAAATTGGTTGGTCTGAAACGCGTTTTGAATGGGGAAGTCGGCAGCTTCGGTAATACCAGTCACATATGCGCAACCAGAGCCATCTATCGCGATGCCATAAGCAGCATCGCTTCCAGTTCCCCCAAGATAAGAACTATAAATCAAGGAATTTCCATCTAGCGAAAGCTTGGTCACAAATACATCAGAGCCATGTTGATTACCCTGATATGGGGTTAGTGTAGGGAAGTTGGTAGAATTGGTTTGCCCGGCTACATAAGCATAACCCGCATTATCGACCGCAATACCAAGGCCATCATCATCATCATTACCCCCCAAATAAGTACTATAGATAAGGGAGTCACCATTTGCCGAAAGCTTAGTTACAAAAGCATCGCTATAGCCGCCGTTAAAGCTCCCGTCATAAGGATTTTTGGTTGGGAAATCAGAAGAAGCAGTATATCCTGTCACATAAGCTAAGCCGTCGCCATCAACTGCGATTCTACGGCCATATTCATTACCACTTCCCCCCAAGTAAGTACTATAAATAAGAGATTTGCCATTCGCGGATAGCTTGGTAATAAAGGCATCATAATTACCTGTGCCGCCTTGATTTGGCTGGTATGAATTTTGTGTGGGGAAATCGGTGGAAGCAGTCTGTCCGATTACATAAGCGCAACCTGCGTTATCGACAGCAATACTCCAGCCCAGATCGTCGCCGCTTCCCCCAAGGTAGGTGCTATAAAGAATCTCTGGATCAATAATCAGCGTAAAGGATGGGTCAAAATTGTCAACAATAAATCCAAAAATACCCGGTTTGATCAGACTATAACGCCCCGAAATAGAGACCTTCGTTCCATTCTTTTCCTGATAGATTTCCGGAATGGCTTCATAAATTGTCCCAAAAGATGTTTGAGCACATAGGTCGCCAGTATTAGTCACCGAAAGATTTTCCACACCGCGGTAGCAGATTTGAATCTGGTATAAATCAGCTCCCGGATTTACGATAAAGTCATATTTTATCCCATGGCCATTGCCACGATAACGCAAATCGATGTTGGGGTAGATATCCTTATAGATGATTGTTGAGTAGATGGCTACATCGGTTCGCCATTTTGTTGGGTTGTTGCTATAGAAGTAATTGCAATTGTGTGCCAGACGGTCTTCGCCAATCATTTCCGGATTAGGGTTGGCCCCGACGAACTGCGCCTTAATAAGTAGAGCGTCTTTCTTATAGATTGGTTTTCTCATTTCATCAGGAAAGCCCGGCATATTCTCTCTATGATCCATTGCGCATTGGTCGATCTCGTTGGTATTTCTAGTAAACAGATAGGCCACTTCATCCTTGCAGAAATAAAACGCTGCGCCACCGGCTTCGGCTTTAAATAATGTCTTCTCGCCCCACTGCCCGCGGTTTTCAGTAAAAGCCAGCGGCATAGAGGAAAAATTGGCCATTATCTTTTGTTTATCCATTGTTTTGCCCAAAGCCAATTGGGCCTGAATGTTAATACATAAAACCAATGCGATAACCGCGCATAACACCACAAACAATGTTTTCATCCAATTACTCCTTTCACAATTAAAGGCCACATTATTCAAAATCCGCAAACATCCAACTCTTTTGGCGGATACTGTAATAAATTCTGATAAAATTATATGATAAATTGTTTGAATTATCAATGACATTCACAAATATAAACCATGATCAAAATCGGGCAGCCTTGCGACAGCCCATTATATCATAAGCTTTCCGAATCAATCCTTCGGCGCCAGAGCTTCCTTGACCTCCCGCATCGGTGGAGGCAGGTGACCATGGTAATAGCTCGGGATTACGCTGAGAATAGCGTAAAACGCCACTTAGTCAACGTGGCCAGTGATAGCCCAGTTGCGGAATTCGTCTCGTAGCCCCCGTCATAGAATACCTATTTTATCGGCTTTTCGCTTTTTGAATGTTCTGTCCCCTTCATCAAGCCTATCTTACTTTTGACAGACCGTCGCTATCCGATTCTGACGTGGGCAAAAAAACCCTTTGAGAATTCAGACTAAGATATATATTAGAGTGTAAAGATTCCCGGTCGGCTGACACCACGCCGCACCCCATCGGATGCCGATTATTTTGGTTTTGAAGCCTTATCGGAGAATATCAATATGAAAAGGACGATAGCGGTATGCATTCTGGGGTTATTACTTCTCACCTGTTCGAAGAAATCTACTAACCCCCCCGAAAATAATCCGCCGGTTCGTACCCCCTTTACCATTAGTTACACGGCTGATCCTGCGCGAACAGCCAGTGCTCACATCGCTGCGGCAGTTGGCGGCAGCCTCACAGCACTTGACAAAGACAGCGTCGCATTCGAATTGACGATTCCACCCTACGCACTTCCATCGGATACAACGATTTCGATCACACCGTTCTCTTTTTTGCGCATTGGCGGACCGGGCGGCGACACCTGCCCTACTTGTACCGACTCAGGCAGCCTGTGCTGTTACCGGGGCGCAGTCTTCGAGCCGAGCGGCCTGGTGCTGGATTCACCGGCCGTGCTGACAGTCCGGTTGCCTAAACACTTTGGTTTCCCCTATCCCCATGGAGCCTTAATTGTATACCTGGACTCTGCTAGTAAGAGCTATCAGTCGTGCTTCACGACCTATGACACCGCCGCCGGATGGTTGCGCGCAGAGATTACTCACTTTAGCGGCTACGGCACCGATGACGAACGGTACGACCGCTTTGAAGAAGAGATCTATCAAGCGGGCGAGAAGTTGTCCTCGGATGTAGGCACCTGGGCGTTTTATATTGATCTATACCCGCTCAAGCAGCTCCGTTTTACCTGCGATGGCTGTGATCATCCTGATCTTCCGTTGAACGCCTGCTATCCTGATCTGATTACTGCCATCGAGAAGATTGTTTTGGATGCCTATACCCGTCACGCCGCCTTAATCAGGGGGAAGGCAGTCCTGCAAGAACCGTGTGACGCTCTTGTGAACCTGTATATGTGCTTTGGGAATATAGACGCCCTCTTTGAGGTGTGGGGACCTTGGAGCAATTTTGACGATTTCGGTCCAATCAAAAATGACCTTCGCAATGACTACGTGGCGCTGGTGTATAAGACCGGCAATGAAGGGCATCGTTTATGTGAAGCCGATTCCTGTGATGCCGGTATGGAGCTATTGGCTTGTGCTCATGACGCCATTCGACTATCGAACCACTCAGGAATCGACTTTGACGATGAGTTCTGTGCTTCGATCAACAACTGGATGATTAATTGTCAGTGCGGCTTTGATGTCTCGATTTTTTCGGACAAGGACGTCGTGCATAAGATTGCTGTTTCTGAGGGCGATGCGGAGAATTGCATTGTCCGCTATTCCGCCGGTGTCCACAACAACGTGACGAACGAGCCTGTTGAGAGCGCACATGTACAGTTTTACGAGTTGACCGGCCCCGTCGGTACCCATTTCATCGGATCAGGCGATACGGACAGTACCGGTCGTTGTGAGATTATCTACGAAGGCTCTGACTTCGCCGTTGAGTGTGGAGATAATACGATCCACCGTGTCTTTGCAGAAGTAGTGCATAGCAGCAAAGTATATTACTCGGACACAGTATCCGTGGCCGTACGTGGTCTACGGATTGCGGTATCAGTGGATTTCCAAGCCCACCACAAAGTCACAGGAGATGAGAATAATCCAGGATACCTTGAAGAGGCGACTGGTTCGATTATCGGTACTATAACCGGTCCCGGCAATGCTTCTGGGTTCGACTCAAGTTGCTGGGATGGTGGTTTTTCCATAGTCTGGACCAGGGAGTATGAAAACCCATTTATAAAGGTATCGTCAGTCGGTCGACTGCTAAATCCGAAGACAGCCTTCTATCCGGTCGCGGGCTATACCACAGACTCTACCGTTATCGTCCCAGGGACATCCGTCTCGGTCAAGCTGCTCACTACGATTAGTGCCCATTTGAATTTCCTGGCGACATATTATGCGGTGGAAAGGAGCGGTACCACGGATGGGAGAACCTATTGCGATACCACGTCTGAATGCATCTTCGGCGGTGGTTATTGGAACTGGTATGTTCTCGGTTTCGCTACTCCACCGGTTTTTCAGGTCACAGATGGGTCATGTGAGCCATTTCATTGGACGAGGGACACACTCGGCACAACCTCGTCACAGACGGTTATTGTTGATCCCATTTTCTAGTGTTGTGTCCCATAAATAACTTGACGGCACGATTTAAACTATTTATTATGGGGTATGAGCAATGTTAGTCGACCTCTCAGATTGAATCGTATTCAGCGGCGGGAATTGGAAGCTTTGGTGAGGCTGGGTAAGACGCCGCAGAAAGTGGCCT
>JAPLUR010000006.1 GCA_026397505.1 Candidatus Zixiibacteriota bacterium | reverse complement strand
GTATCTCTCGGCCGGTGACCACACTGTCATTTGGGACAGTCGCAGTTTCGATAATCAGCCGGTGGCCAGTGGTATATATTTCTATCGCATAAATGCTGATTCATTTTCCGATACCAAGAAAATGATACTGCTGAAGTAATTCCTGAGAGAGGGAGGACTGCACCGAAGGTCATGTGGTCAGTATATAGCCACGGTAACAATAAAAACGGAGAAGTAAGAGTATATTCGCTGTGATCCGCAGGGGATATTAGCGACTCATTGAAAGGTGGTGATAAATGAGGAAGTGATATCACTGCTTGCCTCGGAGGTAAAAGCAGTGATTTACAAGCTGTTTGATAAGCTGCGTCCTTCAGTTGCGACCAAAGCGGCTTCGTTCTATAGTAAATATCTAAGTGCAATTGGTGAAAGACTGAATACTATGCGGGACTGCGAAAGGCGCGTTAATATCGGTAATGATGAGATGTTGGTCGTTGATAGGGGGTTACAGATACCCCAAATAATCTCTCAATTCAGGAGGAATGGAAAAATGAGAATCAAGTTATTGAAGTCTTTGCTGACTGCTGGGTGTTTGTTTGTGGCGATCCTGGCGGGACTGCCTTCCATGGCCAATGACCTTGGCCCCAATGGCTCCGAGGCCCCCTCACATGAAGCCCCACCGCAGCCTAATTCGCCGACCTGGGAAACGAATGTTGACAATGGGGACGGGACATTGACATTTACCCAGCAAGTGGATGAAGCAAGCACTCCGCCAAACTATTTGGGCCCTTGGAGCAGCCCAAGCAGCCATGGATTTGAAATCTATAGCTGGTATAACGGAGATTATGGCTGGCAGCATTCTTTTCCAAATTGGAGCATGCCATCACTGAATATCATCTCGGCAAAACTCACTATTGTGGCCTGGGATATAGATTCCGAGCCATTCCATGGATGGGAAGGCGAATATGACGGTGTCTATGTTGACGGAAACTTGCTGAGCCCGGGGTATCTGCAGGGATTCAATAATACATGGTCAACCACGATCTTTGATCTCCCTGTAAACAGTATTGTTGATGATGGTCTGATTAATCTTTTTCTTGACATTGATATGCACCATCCTTACGACAATTGGGCCACGACTCTTAATTATAGCCGGCTGGAAATCAGATATTCATCATTTCCGAATGATCCCCCTTATCAGCCTGAACTCGCTTATAGCTTTGTTCTCGGGACTATTAGAGTTGATGTGGTCGGTCCGATTACTGCAGATCCCGATGGGGATGCTGTAACCTATAACTATCGTTGGTTTGTCGACATTGGTACCGGCGGATTTATTGATGATGAATTTGCAGGGCGGGGCAATCATACTGGCAACTCTGTCCCGGCCGCCGATATTCTGCCGGGGGACATTTGGCAAGTGCAGGTCATACCGGTTGATGAACATGGCACTATCGGCCAGATGACCACAATTACTTTCCCGGCTTTCCCCACCGCCGGCGGCATTTGTGCTAAGACTGAAGTTGGCATGGTTGGCGCCGAAGGTATCGAGATAATTCTGAGGGATGGATTGGGTAATTATGTTGGCAATGGTTATACCGACAACATGGGCAATTTGGCATTTGATGATTTGAGCAATGGTGATTACCTTGTTGAGCCGGTGGTTCCGATGGGTTTTGCGGTGACTCCGTCGGGGGCGCAGTTGGTGACGGTAAATGGTTATCCGTGCAGCGAGATTTCGTTCCAGTTTACGGTGACAGCTACGGGTAAGGTGAAGGATATTTGGTGGTGGAAATCACAGCTTAAGCGTATTAAAGATGGTCTTCCTTCGGAGATTACCCGGGCCGACATTGACCGGTATTGTAATACGATCTACGGTCATTTTTATCTGAGGGGTGATGGTTTTGCGATTCGGATTGAGGATGTCACTTATGCGGCCGGCCCGCGACCTCTGAACTGCGACGATTTGTTTGTTTTATTCTTAGGTCCCTATGATGGTTCGAATGAAGCCTGCGCCAAGCGCGCTTTGCTGGCCAACATGTTGAATATAGCTTCTGGTCGGCAGAATCAGAGGGCTCTTGTCACGGTTGATGGAGCTACAGCAAGTCAGGCTATCGCCTACTTTGCCGGACTCTGCCAGATTGGCGGTGAGGCCAACTATTATTCGGCTCATATAAACCTGAGAAGAATGCATATGTCGCAGCAAATACCGGCTGGAATCGTACCATTGATGACCCCGAATATCATGTATAAACCGGAGGAAGGGTTAGAGCTTCCGGCCGTTTTCAGTCTGTCACAGAATTATCCCAATCCTTTCAATCCGACGACTGAGATCAGGTTCAGTCTGCCGGTTGCTTCCGATGTCAGA
>JAPLUR010000005.1 GCA_026397505.1 Candidatus Zixiibacteriota bacterium | reverse complement strand
AGTTGCTCTACCACCTGCCGTTTCAGCTCCACACTGAACTTCCGTTTCGGATTCATGGCACCATCCTTTCCTCGTATCAAAATACCAATCCGTGCCAAATCCTCCTAACCTTTTGTGTCCAGTCTCAGGGGTGCAGTCCATATTTGACTATTCACAAAATCGATGTCTTCCCACCTTAATGCCCAAAGCTCGCCCAATCTTATTCCAGTATAAACCAAAATATGGATAGCGACTTGGAGATCTTTCGGTGCTTGTTCCCATAGTGTCTTTATCTGAACTTTGGAAAAGAAATTGACTTTCTTAATTGTCTTCCCCGAAATATTAGCATCCCTGATAGGGTTCTCTTTAATCATATCCCATTTGACAGCGCGATTTAGGCACGCTTTCAAACTGGCCAAATATTCTTTCTTTGTTTTTGTGGCTCTATTCCTTAAAACATTCACCAGAAAATCGTCGACTGTCTTAATATTGATACCTGAAGCTTCCTTTATATCTTGCTGACCGAGGAAATTAAGCCATGTACTGAGATACATTTTGACGTGGCGGGCATATTCAGGAACTGTGTTTTCATCAACGTACGAAAGATAACGATAAATAATTTGATTGAGATTTTCCTCTTTTTGCTTTCTCCCTCTTTGGCCGACAAGATTCCCTTTGAAGAGCTGCAACTCCAAATCTTTTAAAGCAATTTCGGCCAGTTTTCGGTTTTTGGTTTTGGCACTCTTCCGGTATTGCTTTCCATTAGATCTGTAGCTTACATACCAATTGCCATTTCTTTGAAACAAATTTGCCATACTTCTACCCCATTTCTCTTATAATTTGTTCAAAAGGTCTATACTCAAAGTATTTTAAGACCTTTTGCCTGTCAACCATAATAGTGCTTCCGATTTTAAGAGAAGGTAGTCTTTTTTTAGGGTCGGGATGATTTAAATATTTATCCAAAGTTTTCGGCCCAATTCTTAGAACGCGACAGACATCCATGCGTGTCCAGATAGTTTCTTTCATCAATTCTTCAGGCGATTTTCTATTTGCGCGAGGCATTATTGTTTCTGTATGGCTTTAAAGGTTGTGAGATATAGGCAGTTTTCGGCCCCGATACATTGGAGAAGTTGTCTTATTGGGCTTCCCTCCCGGCATCCATAAGAGTATTCCTTGTTTTCGAATGCGGAGCTTAAAATGACCTGAATTTCACGGTCTTCAAGGACCGGCTTGTTTTGGGGATTCCAGATGGAAGTCAGGATAATTTCGGCCTGCTTTCGTTCTAAACCGAGGCGGCGGAGTTCTGAGGCTATAATATGTTCGGTCTGGTTTCTGTTTCCTTCAGTTGCGCCCTTAAGGATGGCGTTTCGAATACAATCTTTCATAATCGGCAGATTTATAGTTGTGAATCCGTTTGAAAACCTTCTTCTATTTTGCGGGTGGGAGTTCATTTGCCTCCAGATTTCCGGCAAGCTGCTCTTGAGAATATGAATGGGATTGACAGTCCGTATCGATGCCAGTGTCTCATATTGATCCTTTTCCGGCCTTAAATCCTTGTCCAGGAAGAGGCACCGGTTGCCTGTCAGCTGGTGTATGCCAAGCGGCGCTTTGACGGGACTGCCCAGTTTCCCGGAAGCAATGAAATCTTGTTTCGGGAAGACTTCGTTATTAAAGGCAAATGCCCGCGAGAGAGCGCGGGCGAATCTGTTGGGATAGGGCCGGTCAAAGAATACCCACAGATGGTATCCCTTTTTTCCGGAAAACTCGGTCAGGAAAGGAATCGCAAACCGGCGGGCATGATTCTGCACCTCTCGGACGGCAGCTTCTTCCAGGTCATCGATATCAATACAGAGCCATTTTGACATACTCTCTGGTGAGCAATATAACCCGATGGTCTTGTCCCCTCTTAAATGAGACAGGATTATCTCGTCCGTCAGTCTCTCCCCCACAACCGTATATCCGCCTCCGTTGTCTTTAAATTGCAATGGGAAGCAATCGTCTCTTTGAATAAACCGGTGCCTAAAGAGGTTTATTATTTTCTGGGTTTGAGACAACTTTGCACTCTCCTTATCTGCTTCCATTCGGATAGCGGATGAGGAGAGGCGGGCGTTTCAGTTGCCGAGACTGATTTTTGGAGAATTTCGGACCTGTTCAATTGTTTGATCAGAAGAGAGAATGACCTCTATGAGGTCGCGGTAATAGTTGATGAATCTATCCGGACTGCCATTACAGATATCATCCGGCAGGAATGCGGCATATTTTTCAACTATTTCTCCGACAATTCGCTTATGGATATTCCAGTCGGAGGGGTCAATTAGTAATGAGAACTGGCCGTTTGTATATCGAAATATTTCTCGATCCCTGATGGATTCAGCTAACTGACTCAGCACAAAGTCGAATCCCCTCCCCTGACTACTAACGGCGTCAAGATAGGCCGCATCATATCCCTGAATCCCACCATTGCCTTCATACTGGCGTTCCAAAAGGTCAAGGCCTTCTGCCATCGCCGCCCTCAATGAAATCATTCTTGGCACCAGCAATCCATGGGAGTAGAGATGTTGAATGAACTCGGCAATGTGCTGATTGAAATCACGATAGGATTTAAGCTCAAGTAACCCGGTTTTAAAATGCCGGCGGGCTTCATCTATTCTCTCGTAGATAATTCTTATGACAGAAGCACCCCGCAACTGCGCGAATAATTCATCCAAAGGATCCATTTCGCATCTTTTCAATCAAATTCTTCATATTTGAAGTCACCATCTTCGATCCCTACATCGGTATCCGCGATAACTCCGGAAATTGCCGCAAACCGACTGCTGGAATGGCCGCTTCTTGCCGCAAGCATCTCCTTGACCTCGGAAGACGGTCGGCAATAGTTCCGGTGGGATGCCTCGATTATCAATTGCCGGAAGTTATCTTTCGGAAAGATTAACGGCGGCTGGGTTCTTATTTTGACAATATCGGTGCCGATTCTTGCCACCGCTTCACCGACTTCAAATGAGGCCAGGTCTTCCGGCCTTGCCAAACCCCGGAAATCTTTTACTAAATACTGGGCATCGCTCAGATCAACATTGAAGACAATGGTCGAGCCGGCTGTCATGATGGCATCTCTGGCTTCATTGTCAAATTGCCTCATATATTGATGGGCCAGGGTGAGATCAACAGCGAATTTCCTGGTCTCAGGAATGAGGTCTCCGATGGTCGCAGGCAAAAATCGGTGGGCTTCATCACAATAGATATGAAAGGGCTTTCTTCTCTCCAGCGGAATATCGCTGCGGCTTACGGCAGAAATGTGCAAGAGTGAGAGGATAAAACTCCCCAGAAGCTGCCGAAGCTCAAAACCCAGGCCGGAAAGATCCACCAGCAATATCTGTCCATGGTCCATGATCTCCCGAAAATTAAACCGGCTTTCCGGCTGCGATAACATCAGGGAAACCGTTCCTGACATCAATAGTTTACTCAATTTGTGCTGGGGAGGGCTCAAATCCTGGTTACTATAATTGGGGAAATCATGATTCCAAAATATCCTGGAGGTTTCATTATCTATGGTTTTCATAATCTCTTCAATAAGCAATCTGCTTTCCGGTGATTTCTTCCGGAGCAAATTAGAGACGTCCAGAAGGGAGGCTCCCCTGACCTTAAGCAAAGCATAGAAGGAATGCCGGAGGAGGTTTTCTAACCGGTCACCCCAACCTTGCACGATATTCTTTATTGAGGCCACCAGATCGTCGGCCGTTCGACTAATGTCCTGATTGGTAACCGGCTGCAAAGGATTCCATAAGGGAACCCACTCCCGGTCACCAGGGAATAAGAATATCGCTTTCCCGACATAAGGTTCAGGTATTAAATGGAGCAGACGATAGATCAGGTCTCCATGGGGATCCAAAACAGCGACCCCGGCTCCTGAGATTATATCATTCAAGATCATATGTTCAAGAAGGGTCGATTTGCCCATGCCCTGCCTGGCCACAATATGCGTGCTCCTCGATCTTATAGACTGAGGAATACAGATAATCTGATCGGTGCCGGCATAATGGCAGACTCCTATCGGGGTTCCCGTAAGCAAAGTCTCGCCTTTTGCCGGCAGGGTTTCAAGCAAGACGGTCGGCGCTTTTTCATTTATCAGATATTCAGCCGGCGGAATATGCACCATGGCAGAAAGCTCACTGGAATTCAACAGGAACCCGGGCCGATAGGTTGCTCCATTGAGAAGCATCCTCTCTATTTGCCGGGAGGTTAAAACTATCCGGTAGTTCTCATTTGAGAGCGATTGTAATGCTCTGCCTCCATGCTGGAAGAGGTTGGCAAAAACGCTTAACCGCGGCAGGCAGTTCTCGGGTTTATTATTCCCGATAACTCCTAATCTCATGGCTCCGACGAAAAATGGTTTATCATTATGAGCCTTTTTTTCGGTATCCATGGCCATCCCGCGAAGTTCTCCTGATGGTGATTGCAGAGGAACTCTGGTTGAAGTCGGTGATCCGGACATCAGTTTTATCATATACTCAAAGTCGTTGAGAATGTTGATGTTTTGATGCCAATTATGTTCGGGTATGACTCCTTGAAAGAGAAGCTGATAGAACCCTATGGCAGGCGGCTCAACACCCGTCAAGGCGGCAATTATGGTATTGAATGGTGAAACTCTGATTTCTTCCGGCTGCGTGAAAAGATGTGAATACGGGGGAAGGGGAAAATAATCAAGAAACTCAGTTCCCCGCCGGCCCGCTATTGTCTGTAAAAAAGGAGTAAGGAGATTCTCCACGGTCAGTTCACAGCGATCAAACTGGCTTTTGAAGGCGGAGGCAAATTGAGGGAAATCATTTTGATGAATTAAGAAATAGAATTCAACATTATTCTGATTACCGCAAATCTCAAAACCGACGCGATGCAGCAGGCTTTTGAGACCTTTGATGAACAGCTCTGATCTGACCCAGTTGAAACCCTGCTCAGGGGAAATCCAGACCCGTAAGCGGCGCAAACTACGGGGCTCAGGTTCAGATTCCTTTATATAAGGCACTCCAACGCGATTCTCTCCAACCGGGCTTATTTCCATGATTGGATTAAAGGGAGGTTCCAGGCAAACAGGAAAAGGATGAATAGCGGGAGCGCATCCTTTGATGGCCTCCTGCTGTATCAACCCCTGGGCTCGGGCCGCCAGAATAAATGGCTGCGCCCGGGTGATTAACTGTCTTTCTATAGTCAATGACTTCCCTCCAAAGGGTTACTGAGTCATATGACCATAGCGGTTTTATAGAGGGTGGCGTTTCAGAAGCCGATAAGCAGGGTGGTTTTGTCACTTTCCCTGATCGACTCAAATAAAAAGGGACAGCCGTCCTTCTGGCTGTCCCATGAATATTTTGTCGGTCTATCTTTTATTGACAACCTCGAGCAAGGCTGTTCCGGCATACCCATGCAAAGGTTTTCTTCCACCCCCCTATTTCGTCAACACCATTTTCCTTGTCTGTGTATATTCGCCTGCTTTGAAACGATAGAAATAAATGCCGGACGAGACCGACTTGCCAGACGAATCTTTGCCATCCCAGGTAATTTGATAGTTACCTGCGGATTTATGCTCATCAAGAAGCACCCGCACCCTTTGACCAAGTAAGTTATAAACTTCAATCTTAACGACTAAGCGAACTGGCACACTATATTCGATAGTCGTCGCCGGATTGAATGGGTTCGGGTAGTTTTGCGACAGTTTGTTGTCAATAGGCAGAATGGGACTAACGTCATCGGACACATCAGTCATATCTTTTGTCCATGCCGCCAAATAGGCCGAGACTTTGTTCCCCACAATCGTGAACCACCCTCCCACTATAAGTTTCTCATTATAGACAGTCAGGGCTTCGACATCATCATTCATCCCCGATCCCAAAGTAGACCAACCGTTCCCATCCCATGATGCTATGGAGTTTGCCGCTGCGCCGCCGGCCGTTGTGAAATTGCCTCCCGCTATCAATTTCCCATCATACACAGTCAGGGCACTGACAAAGGGAATTGATCCTTCTATTCCCGATCCCAATGGTAACCAACTGCTCCCATTCCAGGACGCTATATTATTCGCTGCAACACCACCGGCCGTTGTGAAAGAGCCCCCGGCTATCAGTTTCCCATCATACACGGTCAGGGCAGAAACGCGTGTATTCAACCCTCCCATCATACCCGATCCCAACGAATCCCAGCTGCTCCCATTCCAGGACGCTATTCCATTCACTGTCACCCCGCCAGCTGTAGTGAAATACCCTCCTACTACCAGTTTCCCATCATACACGGTCAGGGCAAAGACATCGCCATATATATTCATCCCCGATCCCAAGGAATCCCAATTGCTTCCATCCCAGGATGCAATCTTATTCGCCGCCATGCCGCCGGCCGTCGTGAAATTACCTCCCGCTATTAGTTTCCCATTGTACTCGGTTAGCGCGTCTACATTACCATACTCATCCATCCCTGACCCCAGTGAATCCCAACGACTCGCGTCCCATGATGCTATGTGACTTGCCTCAACACGGTCAGCCTTTGTGAAGACACCCCCCGCTATCAGTTTCCCGTTATATGTGGTCAGGGCACTGACATTGTAATCCATTCCCGACCCCAACGAATCCCAGCTGCTCCCATCCCATGATGCTATTTTGCTCGCCGCTATATCACCGGCTGCCCAAAAATAACCTCCTGCAATCAGTTTTCCTTCAAAAATGGTAAGGGACCAGACACCGCTGTTCATTCCGGATTCCATTGCCCACCAATTGCCCCCATCCCAGGACGCTATGCTGATCGCTCCCGCAGTACCCGCCATTGTGAAACTACCCCCTGCTATCAATTTTTCGTCGTATGAAGTTATTGAATAGACATTGCCATATGTCCCCGACCCCAACGAATCCCAACTACTTCCATCCCAGGAAGCTATGTTATTCGCCACAACGCCGCCGGCCATTGTGAAAGAGCCTCCCACTATCAAATTGCCATTGTACACGGTTAGGCCATAGACAGATGGATATACTCCTCCCATCCCGGATCCCAACGAATCCCAGATGTTCCCATCCCAGGATGCTATGTAATTTGCCGCGACACCGCCAGCCGTTGTGAACCAACCCCCTGCAATTAGTTTCCCATTATATATTGTCAAGACATCAACTTCGTCATTCGTCCCCGATCCCAAGGAATCCCAGCTGCTTCCATCCCATGCTGTTATGTTATTTGTTTCTACGCCACCGGCCATAGTAAAATAGCCCCCCACTATCAAATTGCCATTGTACACGGTTAGGCCATAAACAGATGGATATTCTCCTCCCATCCCGGATCCCAACGAATCCCAGATGTTCCCATCCCAGGATGCTATGTAATTTGCCGCGACACCGCCAGCTGTTGTGAAAGCTCCTGCTGCTATCAGTTTATCGTTGTACACAGCCAATTCTTCAACGTAACTATTCAACCCCACCCCTAATGGCGACCAATCGCTTCCATCCCATGATGCTATCCCATTCGCAATCAGACCATCGGCCGTTGCAAAAACGCCACCAGCCATCAGTTTCCCATTATAAACGGTCAGCGCATAAACACTGGAACTCATTCCAGATCCCAGCGACGTCCAGGAGAAACCATCCCAAGCGGCGATATTGTTAGCGATCACACAACCCGCTGCAGTGAAGTTGCCGCCAACAATAAGTTTCCCGTCATAGATTGTTGTAGCAAAAATGGCACCATTAACGCCCGGAATGCACGGCGATATTGTGTTGTCCCAATAGACATCATCCGGATCCTCGGACGCTTGGCCTGCAATGGAAGGCATAAACATCGGCTGGCCGGTGGTCGGATCAATCGCCGACTCGAAACCCTCCATACTCAGCGAACCCTGATACCCCGACCACCGCGCCGCCTCCAAATTGAAGCGACCAGTCGTGTCGACAAACTCCGCCACACTTCGACCGGGTTTGCCAAAATCAGGTGCCGCTTCCTGTTCCAGCGCCGGAATCGCCATACCCAATAACAGAAATGAGAATATGGTAATTTTCTGGAATAATTCGATAGCCATTTTTATCATCTGCACACCTCCGTACTCCGAAAAATTCGCATTATTTGCATATTGGGAAATGGATTACTATTTATAAATTATCACCTATTATCGCCTATTTAATTATTACCATTTTTTTACTAGAAGCAAATTCGCCAATTTCGAGTTGATAATAATAAACACCGCTGGCCACACTGCCGCCTGATTCATCTTTGCTATCCCACTGAATCGAATAATCTCCGGCACTCCGGTATTCATCCACCAGTGTATTTACTCTTTGGCCAAGAGTATTATAAACGGTTAATCTAACATGCCCGGCTCTTTGCACCTGATATTCTATTATTGTTGACGGATTGAAAGGATTAGGATAGTTTTGTTCCAGTTTATAGGCGGCGGGAATTTCATTTCCATTATCCTCTGTAACAGATTGTGCAACACCGGTTGAATAAATTATAGTCTTGCTTGAATCCCATTCATAACCGGTGTAATAGCTAAGCCCGACGACTATTTCAATAATACCATCATTGTCAATATCCCCCCAGTATTTGAGGTCCCCATATTTCGCTCCATCCCCCAACCTAAACAAAATCGAGTCATTAGCGACATCGTATACTACCACGGAACTATCATCTCTTAATTTACATATTAATTCGTTGGTACCGTCATCATTTAGATCATATGACGATGAGAGATATCCCTCCGTGATACAGAAAAGGCCGTCTACTCTCATTCCGGTGATAGTCCATTTTAAAGCATGAGTTGCGGCGTCATAAATCGATCTTGTAGTAGTATCACCACCACCACTTATCAATTCGTAAGCTCCATCGCCATCCATATCTCTCATAACGTTAAGGCCGCCATTATACTCCCATTCTGATGTGAAAACCTGAGCGGAAATATTCTGCAATAGCAGAAAAAAGAATGCTATTACGACAATAGTCATTTTCGCTTTCATGAAATGTTTCCTTTCTTTGATCCGCCCGAGCGGGCTTATGGTCCGCAAATCGGACCGGTTACGCGGTTAACAGGTTATTATTATCCTTTTATCTACGGAATGATATTTATTCTCAATTATGGATACGTTTACTGGGGCGGGATTTCCCGCCTCATGAATCGACGCTCTAATCCAACTATTCACACTTCATTGACCCATTATTATAGATAACGGGGAGAGTTTCGGCTTCCCGGTTGACCAGCTCACATCCGGTACCAAAAGTAAGATTGCAAATACCGGTAAGGTTTGAGAAATAAAGCAAAGCCAAAGTATCTCCACTTAAGGGGGGAATGGCATCATTGATATTGGCCCAGGCCACATGAATGGTCCCGTCGGACATATTTACAAGTTCATCATTGAGTAAGGCGGATTTGAGGGAATCGAAAGTGACGACTCCTCCGCTAAACTGAATATGCAGCTCTACGCCGGCAATAGTGTCACAATTATATGATAGAATTGGAACAATGACCGACGCGCATCCCGATCCTGATGTTTGCATATCGGCTATTTCGAGTCCGGAGGCGGAATGCACCATATTGGAAGCGGACGACTTATTGCCTGCTTCATCAATGGCCTTAATCGCAATATGATGAAAATCTCCGCCGGCCAACGGAACTGCCAGTTCTTCGTTCGCTCCGGACGCGGCCGGTTTAAGTGAATGGGCAATCTGTGCGGCCCCTGACCATGCAGCGAGGGCGACCGAATCGGCCGTATACCGTATATCATAGGCGGATGCTGTTCCGGAACTACCGTCATCGCCCGTGGCGGTCCATGATATATAAGTTATTCCGCTACGGACACTATCGATTGTCAAATCGGCTATTGCCGCGGGAGCAATTTTGTCGACTTCGGAAGGGCCAACTGGTTCTTTGCCGCAGGAATTGAGTATTGATGCCGTCAAAAGGCAAGCCATTAACGCCAAACGTATCGTAATCTTATTGTTCATTGTTCTACTCCTTTTCGCTAATTCACTTTGGGGCTTATTATATGGCGGAACCTGCTTTCCAGGTTCCGCCTTACCATTGTTAATGATTGTCCCACTATTTGAGTAGCAACATTTTCCTGCTGTCGCGGAAATCGCCAACGGTTACTTTATAAAGATAAATTCCCGAGGCAACCGCCACTCCCATGTCATTGCATCCGTTCCATTCCACCCGGACAATACCCGCTTCTCCGTAGCCGGTGAAGGTTTTGATCTTCTGCCCGACTATATTGTAGATGCCGATTTCGTATTGCCCGCTGATCGGCATGGCCAGTTGTATTGTAGTCGTGGGATTGAACGGATTGGGATAATTCTGCCGAAGAGCATATCCATCCGGTAGAATTGTCGGTTTCAGGTTAACATAGCCATCGTTCGTCTCTATCATATAAGGCTGCCCTTTAGAATCAGCAATTACGACCTGGTCCAGAGTGAACCGGGCTGAATCGGCCAAGTCAGCTGCCTCAAATTCAAGGGAGATCAAATCAGTGTTGGATGAAGCATAAAGTGGCTTTTCGACATCAATCCAGGCGATATGAATCTTATCATCGACAACATTGACAATGACTTTGCCATCCAATTCAGTAGCGTACCCGGAATAATGAAGCTTCTCAATATCGAAACTAAGATGAAGCTCATAGCCCGCGACCTGCTCTGCATTGGCCACGCTGACAGGTATCGCAATGATTCCATTATTCTCGGTTTCGGCCGATTCTATTTCAAGTATGGCGTTGGAATTACCGGCAAACAGGGTCCTGGCGGCCAAACCTGCCTGGCTCGGGCTCCAATCGCCATTAACATCGCCATTGCGCACTCCGACAAAGTTATTATTCAATATTGTCGAGCCGTTCACAACAAGATCGACACCATCCGGAGCCTCGCCCCAATTGGTCGTATTGATATTATAAGCCCGGTCGATGAAAGTCCAGTTTCCGGAGGGCAGAGAAGCAATCAATGTGATCTTATTCAAGATAGCGACAACATCGGTAATTGATACCCGACAATCTTGATTAACATCACCGGCTATCATCTGATAAGGCGTAAATTCATCCAGCCTGACAACATATCTCTGAATCAGCAGCGCATCACTGATACTGACCCCGAGGTCGTCGCGATTGCTTTGAGGAGTAACTTCGTAGCTACCATTGGCTACTTCGTCAAAACAGAATAACCCGCCGTCATCAGTCGTATCTTTTCTGCTTACCGAACCGTCCAATGTTACATTCACTTCCGCCACTGCTGTCTCTAAATCTTTATAGTAGACAATTTCACCGCAGATATTGTCCGCAGGAATTGATACTTCGACACTGCCGTTATGATATCTGCATCCGGGAATAAGAGTGGACTCCTCATCAATTATTTGACTATTGGAGAGCCAGGTCAAAGGCGATACTTCATCCGGGGTTCCAACCGCTTCAAATAGAAGCGAAAGTATCGTATCGCCGGCATTCAGGTTCAACGGAGACGACAGATTGGTCCATGCAACGTGCACGGTATTGCCGGTGTCGTTCTTTGTGACTGAAAGATCAGTCAGGACAATGTCATCACAAGCACGAACGATGGAGGGATCATAAGTGATATGGAATTCGAATCCGGCCAGATTAGATATGGCTTTGGAGACAGTGATGGGAACGGTATCGCATCTGCCATAATCAATCTCGACATCGGCGATTTTCAATACCAGCGAATCCTGAATGTAATTGACAAAGAGTGATACCGCTTTCTGTATAAATCCGCAGTCGTTTCCGGCCAATAATTCAAGTCTATTTATCCCGCTGCTGTCGACCTGGAAACATAATTGCCCATTCGACCAGTTCGCCGATGTGGCGCCCGATACGGCAACTGTATTGGCATTGGTGATACTCAAGGGGTGACAGGCTAATCCGGAAGCATTTGCGGTCACCGTATCCATATGCTCAGAAACAGCTATTACTGGCAGATCGTCGCATTGTGTTATGATGATGGCACCGGGGTTATAAAGCGGGACACCGACGCTATCATTCGCGAATGTGAATTCATAAGAATAATCCAGGCCGCCGGCCGATATGGTCACCGTATCGATCGGGACATATTCCGCCGTTGCTCCCGACGCGACACGGAAATACGCCGTAGCGATTTCGTAGGTACTATCCGGAAGCGGCGGTTCCTGAACGACCCTTTCAAAGATAATGTCGCTGTCATTCGGGTAAATGATATTGTCTATCAGGCTTGTATCAAAGCTGATCGAATCGAGGGTTATATACTGCAACTGATCAGTATGATAACGCAGGGGGATGGTGAAACCTTTCAACGGCTTGGTGGCATTAATGGTTATCGGAATCTGGGCCACCTCGCCCGGCTTAACCACATCCTCGCCGACATCGGTGCCCGATTCCAGAAACATCGTCACCGGCACGCGGATAGGAGAATTAGCGGAATTATCCGCCGTGAATTCCAACTTTCCCTTATAAATTCCCGGCGTATAGCCATGGGGATTTACCGAAATAGAAACGGAATCCGGATTGGATCCAGAAGTCTTACTCATCTGAAGCCAATCACCTCCGATTATTTTACCAAGATGCCAGTTTAACGATCCATCCGAACAGGAGCTATTGATATGAATTTTCTTCGCCGCCGGGGGAATAGTAGCCGTATCAGTGGTGGAGAAACTCAGTTTGTTTATATCCAACTGCATTGGGACATTAAGACTCACATTTACCGTGAAGTGACAGGTATCTGCGCAAGAATCATTTGTCGCTATGATTGTGAAATCATAGACTCCTATTTGATCCGCGATAAAAAAGAGAGTGTCATTCTGCCATGTGGTTGTTGATGGAGTAACTGTTACAGCTTTATAGTAAGAAATTGGAATAGGAATATTAATCTCATCGCCGAGAGCGCAAATTGATTTATTAGTCGGATTCGACGGACAAGCTATAGCAGGACATGGAGTAGGAGGTGGCTCAATAACAATGGAGTCAAGGTACCAGCCAGGAGCCACGTTAGCATCACTAGAATAAAAATAGAAACATAACTCTATCGTCTTACCAGCGTATGCCATTAGATCAAGGGGAGGATTAGTCCAGCCGCCGCTACTATTGCCTGTGAATGTCCCCGATACAAGAGGTTTCCATAGTGTATCACCCGTTACGCGCACTTGGACCTGGCCTTGGTCTCCCGAATTGAAGCTATACCAATGCCAGAACCGTAACCGCGGATTCTCCGACGCCGCTGGAACCGTAAACGACGGACCGATCAGACGACTACTATGTACGCCATAGTAGTTACCGTTCAAAATGGTGGCTGCGCATTTCGTCCCCTCATAGGCGCTGCTTGGACCAACTACAGATGGAGTGCCTACCTCCCAAGTCCCAAAATCGGTATACCAATCGTCAAACCCCGATTCCCAATCCTCCGGATCATTATACACATAGTTGCCCGTCTCTACCAGAATCTCATCAAGATACCAGCCAGGAGCCACGTTAGCATCACTAGAATAAAAATAGAAACATAACTCTATCGTCTTACCAGCGTATGCCATCAAGTCAAGCTTCGGACGTGTCCATCGCGATGTACTGTAATAGTGACCATACCCGGCATCACCGTTTAATCCGTAGATGCCATCTTTCAACGTCTGCCAAACCGTGTCACCCGCCACACGAACCTGAACATATCCACGATCGCCCGAATTGAAGTGGTACCAATGCCAGAACCGTAACCGCGGATTCTCCGACGCCGCTGGAACTACAAACCGCGTATCCTTGATCAATCGCGTACTTTGACCCTCAGTGTAGTTCCCGGCCAAGACAGTTGCAGCGCATTTCGTTCCGCCAATGGCAGTATCATGGGCCGCATTAGGCCCACTTGTGGGAACGCCTACCTGCCATGTTCCATAATCGACATGCCAATCTGGAACCCAGTTGCCTTCCCAATTTTCAATCCACAGAGTATCAATAGATTGACCTACGGCATAATCGGGTGCCATTGACATCAATACAAGGCACACCAGAAATGCCGACAATACTGCTCCACAGCGCTTCGAAATCATGATTGTTCCTCCAGTAAGTATTTTGTAAAAAAACTTTAAATTCGCCAAAAGGGCGTTTGATTTTTTCCGGTGTGCTCCCTGAAAAGATAATAAATTATCCACTTTTGTCAATCCGGAATCACCTCTTTTGCTTGATGTTTTCATACTTTTCTCCTTATTTGTTTAAATTAAATTGGTAATTATCCTGTTTTCCTGATTCAAAAATTCCATATAAATGGAGCCGGGGCAGATGCTGACCGATCGCCCGCCATACAACCCTGCTTCCCCATTTTATCAGAGAATTTAAAATGAGACCGGTCTGCCCGTATCACTCTCTCGATTATTCTGTTTAGATTTAATATCATCGTGTAAATCCATTGTTAATCTAATCGTAAGGCGAATGAGCCAGCCAATTGTTGGTCAAAGACAGCAAAAATATTCCTTGGCCCCAAAAAAAAGGCCTCCAATGAGATGGAGGCCAATAAGAGGACTGAAAATGCTGTCTATTAAAAGGCGTGGCGATACCCCAGCGATATTTTGGCCCCTCCGGAGACTTCATAACCACGGCTGCGAAGTTCGTCGGCATCATAACCGGTTGTGGCAATGTACATTATGTCGAAATCAAGGCCATTGGCTTTCGAGGAGCCGAACATCATTTCCGCGCCAAATCCTAATGTGATCCCTTCGAAACTCTCATATTCATCGATCAAGAATGAGCCGCTTTCAATAATCGAATTTACGCCATAGAAGGCCGAAATCCTGGGTCGGAAGGTGCTGGCCGGCTGGGCAAGGAAGAATCTCATCCCAAAATTGTAGGCCATTCCGGATAGAATTGTCGTTCCCAGACCCATTGATGAACTGAAGTTATCGGAGAAACTTATGTCCGTATTGGTCCCCAGGACGCCATACGGGACGCCAAATCCGACCCCCATGGTGACTGTCCGGGAATCGGCCTTAAGCGGATTGGGGCTCTGGGCATGGGTGGTCCCAATGAAAGCCAAAAGCAGGACCGCGGTAACGATGGTGGTCAGCTTTTTCATGACTTTTCCCTTTCTCATTAGTTATGTTTATGGTTCGCAGTTTTCTTTTTTTTATTTTCTTACTCCAATGGCGAACCAATCCGGAAAAAGTTTGCGGAAAAATATCCAAAGCGATATATTTTGGTCCTGATGAGTGACGCGAAGCTTATTAAGGACTATCTAAAAGGAGACAAAAATGCTTCCAATTCGATAGAGAAAATGATCGATCTTTGTCTTGCCGAATGGAGGGGCAAGCTGGGATTCCATATTGATGACATCAAATCGGATGTTCGGTATAAATTATTTAACATATTGATTGAGGGGCGCTTTGAGCAGCGATCCGGACTGAAGTTCTTTATCGCGCAAATCGCAAACCATACCTGCATTGATTATTATCGTTTCAACCAGAAATTCACCGATTCAGCCATTGAGGATCTGGACCTTCCGACAAAATTATTCAACCCAGAGCAGATTCTGGAAAAAAAGCAATTGGGCAGATTGATATTCAGGGTCTTGAGACTGCTTCCGCGAGAATGTATCACATTGTGGCGTATGCACTTAAATCGGGATATGAGTTATTCGGAAATAGCGGACAATCTGGGCAACGGCAAGAGTGAGGAAAATATCAAATGGCGGCTTTGGTCCTGCCGCGAAAAAGCCAAAGAAATCAGAGAAATGTTATTAAAAAAAGACAAACTAAGTTGAGTCTCTTTCGCCTCTATATATGTCATTAATAGATGAGGAAAAGAATGCAGGATTTTAAAAGTCTTACAGAAAGAGTAAAGAGGTATCTCGGAGGGGCTCTATCGGATGAGGAAAAGAGGCAATTTGAAAAAGAGTTTGAACAGAACTCCGAACTCCGGGAGATAGTTCGAGATATCTCCTTGCTGAAAGCGGGTATCGGAATAAAGAAAGCACTGGATGATTCCCATATCGATCCCGAAGAGCTTGCTTTATATGCGGAGAAGAAGAGCCATTTTCATAACGACAAACAGGCCGAAATCGAAGACCACCTGAGATCGTGTCCCGCCTGCCGAGAAGAGTATACAATTTGCCGCAAGACATTGGCCTACGTAAAGAATCACGAAATAGTAAGAGAGACATTCTTTCAAAAAGTTGTCGGCTTCCTTTTTCCGAAAATGGAAACGTATGGACTGTCCTATAAG
>JAPLUR010000004.1 GCA_026397505.1 Candidatus Zixiibacteriota bacterium | reverse complement strand
TGCTTTATTCAACTATTTCAATCATAAATGGCACAGAAACAATGAAATAATAAAAACCATCAAAAACATGATACAAAAAGCAGCCTAAATAAATGAAAAAAAGGATATACCAATTTCCACACTAATATTGACATTACCCATGGTAGGTTGATGCTGTCAAATTGTCTTGACATATGAGCCGGAATTGATAGATTGCGGCCGATTTGTTACGCCGGCGTAACTCAGTTGGTAGAGTAGCTGATTTGTAATCAGCCAGTCGGGGGTTCGAGTCCCTTCGCCGGCTTTGATACCGGTGGACTTGAGCCTGACTGAGATTGGCCGATAAGAAACGTTATATGGAGGGGTTCCCGAGTGGTTAAAGGGAACAGACTGTAAATCTGTCGGCGAAGCCTTCGGAGGTTCGAATCCTCCCCCCTCCATAAAATAAGAGCCCTGCCGAACCTATTGAAAGGCAGGGTTTTTTGTTGGGCGGCAAGAGGTTAGATTGGTGTTGTTGTTCGGCTGCTTAAATAATAAACTGTGATAAAATAGCATAAAAGTGAGCACAAAATGAGCACACTTTTGGGTTGTGACAGTCTGCTGCTGATAATATATCGCAATTTATAATTATGACATTCGTTACCCTATTTTCGTTTCTATTTCCAATTTATTTGAGGTTGGATTTTAGTATCAGATTAGGGGAGACAATCGCGTGGAATATTACAAAAAAGGAAATTTTCTGGAATTTATTCAGTAGTGCTTCGAAACAGTTGAATTGAGTTACTAAGACTGGTTCATAGGCAGAAATCCTCTCACCCCGATATTTTTATTCTTCAAATAAGTGGCCAAATAACATAATAATTCATTGCTATGCAGTAGGATGCGAGGATATGGTATTATTCCCGGTTTTGGTAACCGAGGGTAGATGGTGGTAAAAAGGGGTCAAAAATATCCCAGTTTTAGCACAATTACTATCACAACTTTATCCATTTTTGCAAGAGCTAAGATCCTGTCTATCAAGATAGCCAACGTATCTGCAGAAAATTCCAAAGCCAGATTGCTCTGATATTTGTTTTGTCGGTAAAATATGCCGGAGGTCGGGGCTTAATACCAGCCTTAACAAAAGCCTGTTATATATCAGCATATTAGGACTGCCTGGGAAACGGCATTTTGGGACAATAGTGGCTTAACTCCTTAAGTTTCCATCCTCAGATTCACCACAAGGTTGCCTTTCCACTGAGGCGGAGCGATGCCTAATGAATGAGCAACAGGACTTTTTCGAAGGGAATGAGTTTTCCCGCCGGCGGGAATTGTGGCCGGGGCATAATATCCTTGATTGACGGCAACGCTATCCAATGCTTCATTCAGACCCTCTTGATTTGACACTTTTCATTCAGGTAATCTTATAGTCATCATTATCTTTGTCCCCGGCGGCGGTAGAAGCTCTTTGTTTGACCCGTAGACAGTATCATCATACCGGCCAGAAAGGGGGTTGTTCAGAATGGCGACGGGATCGCTGTAAACAGCTATAATGGAGCCGTCCAGATCGGCCATAAATCTGCCATCAAAAACACCGGATCCTGTGAAAACCCACTCGGTCGGCGACATATTTTTCTTTAATTGAAAGTCGTAAAGCAACTCGTTCGCAGAGAATTCGGCCGTGTCACCATTTCCCTTGACCCATTTTATGAAAATGGCTACGGAATCTCCTCCCGGTACAGTGGAATCCCCCTGGTAATTCAGATTCTGCCCATATTCCATCCCAAATAGAAGGAGCGAAAGCTGAAGATGAATCGGGACAATATCAAGAACTACAACCGATTCATGGGTCTTGCCGTATTTGGTCACGGCCAAATACTCGACCTGGCCTTCGTTCATGTTGACCCATCCGGGAATTTCAATCTCGCGCGCTTCTACATCCAGCTTTAAATTGCCGATAGCATAGTGATTCTCGTCAATTCGAGAGAAGGTCGTGTCGGGCATCGCAGAAACTGAATCAGCCGTCTGAGCAACCTGTGCACCCCCGGTATTACATATTATTAATAGGAAGAGTATCGCCAGGACAATAGTTGGAACCGCCGACGGCGCGTTTTTTAAAGAAACAACCTTATGGGATTCTGTTTTAAGCAAATGCATTTTGCTCACATATGACATAAAAACACCACTCCGCTCCCCGATCAAAAACACTGACAACAATCAGGACAGACTTTTAAAGACCCTTGGACGGCATGACACCAAGATAAAAACGTCCAATCGAGGTTACAATATGTTCAGATTTTTTGGGGCATGCTCTGACACCCGACAAAATCTTTGATATTTAAATTATCAAGCCTTCGTCATCTTGTCAAGATATTTCTCTCTACCGGGGGGCAAGACAATCAAAGATCGTTGACACATTCAAAAATATGGCTATATTAGTCGCAATTACATCAGGGAATCGTACACGTAAGGCACCCATAATTTGGTTCTGCCAATTTCGTAGGGTCTTATCCGGAGGTGACCGATGCTCAGGTGGCCAACATTTTCACAATTTATCGCAGCCCATGTTCTGGTGCTGTCGCTGATAATTGTGCCATCTTCGAATCTGCGAGGAGAGAATCAGTCTACAGGCAAAGACAAGGAGATAGAGCCTGATTCGTCGCAGGCCACCGTAATTAAAGGTGTTGTCGTTCAAGTCGACAGAATTCCACAGACACTATTCCGCGTTCCTGCCTCGGCCAGTATCCTGAATATCACAGAGCAAGAGCGTGTGCGGTATTCTTCAATGGGACAATTGGTCGGGAGTCTGCCCGGTGTACGTTCATATCCCACTGGAAACACATGGGGCCAGTCCTATGTCGATGTGCGAGGATTCTATGGTGGCGGCCAGACGCAATATTTGATGGCCACTTATGAAGGTATTCCCCTTAATGACATTTCTTCCGGTCTTGTGGAATGGAATGGATTTGAAGTCTCAGATATGACCCGGATTGAATCAGTCCGGGGGCCGGTCTCTGCCCAGTACGGCGATTTCGGATTTGGCGGCATAATCGCTCTATACTCTGCCCCCAATGGTTCCGGCTCAGTTGCAGATATGTCGCTTGCCGCCGGCTCATATCATTCTGCGGGTATTACAGGCCGGATAAGCAAGTTTGTGCCCGGGTGGTCGGTCAGTACTTCTGCGACCCGGCGCAAAAGTGACGGATGGCGCCAGCATAGCGCCTATCTGTCGGAAAAATTGTCGCTCAGAGTGGACAAAGAGTTCTCGAGCAAAGCGTCGTTGATGGGAATATTTTCGTATGATCATTCGGCCGAGGAACACCCCGGAGCATTGACCGAAAAAGAACTCCTGGAAAACCGGACGGCGGCGGCAACCGACCTTTCGCATAATTCCTTTCGGGATAAGACCGTGTTGA
This sequence comes from Candidatus Zixiibacteriota bacterium, assembly GCA_026397505.1. Taxonomy (NCBI): domain Bacteria; kingdom Pseudomonadati; phylum Candidatus Zixiibacteriota; species Candidatus Zixiibacteriota bacterium. The sequence continues at coordinate 19,208 of JAPLUR010000004.1, read as the reverse complement.
ACCATTTTGTCGCCGGGCTATCGTCAGCCATTTCCATTCTTGAAAATTTTGAGATCAAACCGCTGGTTTATTTCAAGTCTTCCAGAACTGATGATGTTGTCACCATTGGATCGCCGCTTCAACACCTGCCGAAAATCTCTGATTTTGGGGCAGACGTATCTTTGGGTTATAATGGAGTAGCCTTGGGGCGTGCAGCAAGAATTGTCGGCGGTGTAGCTTATGAGCAAGGTGAAGTGATAACCGAATATTTTGAAGCAATGACGGATTCCGGGGATAATCCGTTGATTTCCGGCGGAATGGGCAGGAGAACAACTGCCTCTGTATACATTCATGGACTTCTCTATATCTCGGGACCGTGGTTTATATCTCTGGGTGGACGGGTTGATAACGTCAGGACATTCTTTGATTATAAGAAATCCTTGGCGATTCCTGGAAGCAGGCAAATCAGACAGCATGAATTCGCCTGCACGCCCAAGGCTGCCGTTGGTACGGCGCTGGGGCAGAATTTCTCAATTTATGCTTCAGTGGTGGGAGCATTCAAATCGCCGACATTAATTCATCTTTATGACTCTCCGCCGGTATTCAATCCTTATGCCGGGCAATATACTCTTATTTCGAACAGCTCGCTCAAGTCACAGAAAGGTAATTGTTATGAGGCCGGACTGAGAGCGGTTGGCGGCAATTCTCTTTCAGTCTCTCTAAATTACTACTATTATCTGATTAGCAATGAAATTGATTTTGATCTGGGAAGATTAAATTATACCAATATTGGGAAATCATGTCATTCCGGTTTTGAAATGAGCATTTCGCGAGAGATTATTGATCACTTTTCTGCGACCGGAAATTTCAATTACAATTCCAGCCGGCTCCGCAATGGGGAGTTTGCCGGAAACCAGATCAACGGCGTCCCCGAATTTACCTACGATTTAGAAATCAAGTATGACTGCCGGGGTAGACGGTACTTCCTAATAGAGCTGACAGGCATCGGTAAGGAATACCTGGACCAGGCCAATGAGCAACGCCTGAAGGATTACTACGATGTATCGATTGCGTGTGGATTCATGATATCGAATTTTAAGTTGGGCGGGAAGATAGATAATGTCCTTGACCGGAGGTTTAGTTTCTCTGGTTATGTCGACCCGTTTGTTCAACAAGCCCGGTATTATCCGGCCCCCGAAAGAAATTTCATGATCACGATCAGTGCCAGTATTTGAAAATCCAATTGATATAGTAATTCAATGATGCCTATGAAGACCGACATGAAAAATGGTCGCCGGTAAATAAAGAGAGGGGGATGGATAGCTCCATCCCCCGATACTTCTCATCGCTTGACAGGCGGGCAGACAGGTTCGGGTCCGTTCTTGAATAGATATTTAACCAAATATGAGATATCAGCTATATTCACATTCCCCGAGCTATTCACATCTCCGCTTTGGACGACTGGAACCGGAGCGGGACCATTGAGATAGAGATATTTAACGAGATAGGCGATGTCCAAAATAGTAACATTACCGTCACCATTAACATCCCCGGATCTGTGGCCGATCATCATCACCTCACATCCCTGCTGGAATGTGCTGCCATCCTTATATTTCCCCTGAAGCGTATACTGATAATAAGTAGTATCCCAGAAAATTGGAAAACTCACGATGAAATCAGCCATGGAAATGACAATCTTCATCACCTTTCCGGAATATCCAGGGCACGAATCAAGGATTTCCGTCGATATCGGGATAATAGAAGTGTTGACTTTGATGCTTGCCGGATCAATATCATCTACGGTATAATTCGCCTCGGGATCCTCCAGATAGATCGTAGCGGCCATAGGCTCGACCGAGTTTTCGTAATAGGCATAGATCGGTTGAGGAGTGATGTCCGCCTTGCAGTTACCCAATCCAACTGAAATTGAGTCAAAGTTATTTAGCTCATTATACTCCTCGATTTTGCCGTCAGGATCTACGACAACATATACCATCCTCGGAAGTCCCTCGGGAACGACCCATTTGACCTCGACGGTGTCAACCTGGCGCGCCGACATCGATGCAATTGACTGGTCATCACCTATTTTATTGAGAGGATTCTCCGGGTCACCATCAAAGAATCTTACCGCAATATCGGAAACCGGGTCTGAGAGAGAGTCGCAGTATATGGCCGCTCTGACAAACACCGTGTCACCCGATCCAGGATGGGGTTGGGAAAAGAACAAAGCAGCAGAATCAACGCCGACGTCCATGTTGGATGTCCAGACGGTTACCCAGGATGTGTCTCTTGACATGGCTCCGTACGTATCGGTCACAATTAGACCTACGTAACCCGAGTGGACAGTGGACCAGGACTTGAAACAAATAGAATCTGTGCAGTCACAGAAAACATTATCGCCATCAAGGTCCCAGCAATAACTGGCAATGTGGTCACCCGGATCAGGATCAAAAGAGTTTGTACCGTCAAATTTAATTGTATCACCGACCCGAGCCGCGTAAGGACCGCCAACATCGGCAACAGGGGGATGATTGAGAGTGTCAACTATGATCCTGTGCTTGGCAGTGCTATACATTGGAGGGATACTATTATCCTTGACACGCAGGGTGATCATGAAAGTGTCGGCCAGTGTTCCCTGCAGCAGGGGATAACCGGGGTCGGTAACTGTTTTCCCGCTTGCATCGGCCTGGCTCCAATCGATACCGTTAGCTTCGTCGAAATCCCAGAGCCATTCAACTATAGCTTTGGACGTATCCATATGATAGGAATGGCTACCATCGACCTCGAAAGAAGTGCTTGCCGGTATTGAAGCAGGTGCCTTGATTACGGCCACCGGCCAGCGGGTTATTCCATGGAGAAGAATAAGGATTCCGAAGTCGGTATCCAGAAGATTGCTCCCATAGTTGCAGCCGTCCCAATGTCCGTCAGCGGCTTGGTGGGTTATCAGGTAACTATTATACTCCTGCTGCCAGTAGTGGCTACCAATGACCGCAATTTCACTTGGGTTTCCAAGGCTATCGACGGCGATACGGCATCCTTTGGCTATCCCGTACATGGCATAGTAATTACCGAGATTTCCATCGGTGACGTTGCACCCCTGCACCCAACTATTGTTTAGATAGGTCAGGGTCTTCTGTATCCGCAGGTTTGTATAGGAGACATCACAAAAGGAAAGAATGCAGAGACCGGCCCCTGTGCGGCCATCGTTGGGGTATCCATTCCAGTCATAGCCAAAACCGCCATTGGCATTCTGGCTGTAGGTCGCCCAAACCAGGAGTTCCAGCTTGACAAAGGATGGTATAGTGACTCCCCAAACGCTTTCCGCAGCCTCCAGACCAATGGCGGGCCACTGAGTAACAGAATTGTCGGCGTCACTGCGGTTGGGCGTATATCGCCAGCCGCCTCGCCCCGCGCCTGCATCATTTTGCGCCCAGCCAAGATAATCGGCCACATCGCCGGCAACGTCGATATAAGTTCGTCCAAGGACAGAGGCCGAGCCGGAACTGATGACACGGTCAGGGGTGCCGCTGGCCACAATTGCCATAAGGGCTATGCCGGTCTCATATAGCGGCCTTGTCCCATCACTGAAGTAAATTCCTAACCCATCGCCATCGGTATCAGGATTACCGTGCGTTTGGACTCCGATACTCTGACTATAGGCAAGCGAAAACATTATGTCAAAACCCCGCTGTACATGTTCGGCATATATATCTTCATCAGGATCGTTCGTGGCGAGATGTCCGCGATTCAGAAAGGCGAGGACCTCCATTCCGAATGCTCCAGGCCGATACTGACCTTCCGCGCCCCAACCTTGCCAACCGATGGATCCATAATTGTGAAGATATAGATATTTCAGCCCTTTTTCTATGGCCCGATTGACCAGCGCGGAGCTGTCGGATGACACAACATCGATTCTGACCTGATCGGTATCAGACAAACCGTGGGAATCGGTCACAATCAGGGCGGCATATTTGGGCCCCATCGAAGTGTAAGCGTGCGAGACTGCAATATCGCGCGGATTGGCAACGCTACCATTAACGGCCGGAGAGCCGTCACCAAAGTCCCACGAATAAGTATAGGGCGCGGTACCTCCAACAACGTTGCCCCATACTACCAAAGGGGTATCAGGCCAGGCGTAAGCGTTATCGATGCCGGCCACCAGGTTACGAATACCATCAGGCATGGTATTGACGCGAGGAACCTGAGCGAATGCAATCCCCGATAACAATATGCTCAGTGACACCAGGATCAAACCCGTGCAAATTCTCTTTTCCATTCTTCCTCCCTTTATCGTTTCAGTTAGTTAAATAGAGGATATAATTAGTAATCATTGTCCGGCAAAGGCGAATGTCGGTCAAATCAGCAGTCATTTTCTTATAGAAAGCAAGTAGTGGAGACCTTTACCAAAATTAATATTTGATTTCCTTCTTTCGATACGGCAGTGATATGGCAACCCCTTGCAGCTTCTCGAGATACGCAGCCTCCCCTGGAAGAGGAATCGTCATCATACCACCGTAGATAAAACAATATTGCGCCAAGTCCTTGAACCCACTCAATACCGCAACTCCTTGCGCGTTTCAATACAAAACAAATGCGCTCTTTCCGGCTTTACATAGAAGCCAAAATGCAGTAAATAATCTGTATAAATGACTGGTGTGCTCCTCTTGTCTCCAAGAGCCACTCATCTGTCAATATATCCGCATTCTTTTCAATGTCAAGTGATTTGTCTCTCTTTCTACTTCTTCGTAATCCTCGCTGCAGAAACTGCTTTTTATTTCTGAACCGATTACCAGAAAATTCCAGGCATCCCATGGAAACCACTTAATCGAACTCGCGGAAGTGTGTTGTGTACTTTATAATTGTAGGTTCATCTTCTTATCAGTAATTCCACCCTATCACGGACATACCGGCGTTGGGCCACAGGGGGAAGGAATTCAGGACATTTCCAGGAGACAAATAATCTTCTATAGCAATATCTGGAAATAAAGGATACTAATTTAGTCATATATTTGGTTCTTGCTGTTTAGTAATACTGTAAAATCTGCTTGACAGTTAGGACATAATAGGATATAATTATTCCATTGGGAATCAAACTTATCAGGAAATTGAGCACGCTCCTGGCGGTTTGAGCGAAGAACTATTCTAAGGCCGTGACGGTTCCACAGTGGAATAATGGGTGATGTTTCATGGTCTAGCTTTAATTTTCTTTTACTTCATGCCGGTGCGAATTATCGGACGCTACCGGGCCAATTGGTTTGTAGATATATGTGAAAAAAAGAGATTTCAATAGGTCAGAAAGTCATGCTCGGTCATTCCTCGTGCTTATGTCGCCTGAATTGCTACAAAGAGTTCTGCTTTATTTCAATTACTTTCATCATTCTCCCACTGACGCATTTTTCCAATGCCCAGGAAACAGGATCGGAAGCCGATATCGAACGTCCAATCGCGGCGGTTTTTGGTGACCTGGTGGTGATGCTGAATAATCCGCTGTTGGGACGATTTGACGACACCGTTTATGGTGTCGATGGAAATATTCTCCGGCCTCAGCCTAAAAGAGAAGAAATGATAATTAAGACACTTTAGTAAAATGTCAACAGGAGGATGCCAATGAAGAAAACAATAATGGCCTTGCTTCTTGCCTTATTTCTTTTATTACTATTATCAACTGCGTCGGTTCCTGAGGAATTGCTCCGTTTTGACGTATCGGTCAAGCACGAGATTGAAAGAAGCATTAATCAGGGATTGGCCTTTCTGGCCGGAACCCAGAAGGTTGATGGCTCCTGGAGTCAATATCCAGGTGTCACATCATTGGTTCTGACCGCCTTTCTCCGCGCCCCGGAAAAAACAAGGTTGCAATATGATAGGAATATCCAGACCGGGTTCAATAATCTCCTTACCTTCACCCATGAAAACGGAGGCATTTATCCGGAGAATGAACCGCAACTGCGTGCCTATAATACATCAGTGGCACTCATGGCGTTGGTAGCAGCCAACGATCCACGTTTCAAAGAGATAATTACAAATGCCCGTGATTATCTGATTTCCATGCAGGCAGACGAGGATGAGGGATTGACTCTCGATAGCTCTACCTATGGAGGAATTGGTTACAACCGCGATGAGCGATCGGACATTTCGAATATGCAATTTGCTTTGGAAGCATTGCGGGCTTCTGAGGATTATAAACCAAAGACCGAGTATGCCGGCATTAAGGAATACCGCGGTGAGGTTTCGCGTGATATAGCGGAGACATCCAATAAAGAGCTTTTCTGGGAAAAAGCGATCATTTTCCTTCAGAGATGTCAAAACTACAAAAAGTATAATCAGTATGGCTGGTCATCTAATGACGGCGGCTTTGTTTACTATCCCGGAAATTCCAAGGCTGGCGGAACAACTTCCTATGGATCAATAACCTATGCCGGCATGAAGAGTCTTATTCATGCCGGACTGACGAAAGATGATGAGCGGGTTCAGGCCGCTTATAAATGGATAAGTAGCAACTATACGGTGGAAAAGAATCCGGAGCTTGACCGACAGGGCCTTTTCTACTATTACCATGTCATGGCCAAGGCGCTTACCGTATTTGGTGACAGTCTCCTGACCGACACCTCGGGCGCCAATCATGATTGGCGTTATGATTTAGCCAATAAACTGTTAACTATCCAGCAGGCCAATGGCTCCTGGGTGAATGACAGCGGTCGGTGGTGGGAGAACAACCCTGACCTTGTCACCGCCTATTGCCTGATGGCATTGGAAGAAATATCAAAGTGAGGAAGTTGTAAGATGAGATCATTAATTCGAATACCGGGTTTCATATTTATTGGAGTTCTATTGGTAATAATCTTTGGCCTTTCAAACTCGGCCAATTCAACCGCTGCTGCAGACCAGGTTAGGGTTGCCGTTGAAACGGCCACGGGTATTCAATGGGACAATGTGGCAGTGGACACTATTCACAATGTGTTAACATTGCTCTCGAGGGCCTACCCTGAGATGGCTATGGGAGATGCTTTGTCAAATGACTCGAGTGCACATTATGCGGCAGTGAACTTCATAACAAAATTGGCAGATATGTCCGGGGTCCCGAACGCGGCAGATTTGAAATTGGTTTCTGCCAGCAAACACTTATATAATACGACCCCAGGGTATGAATACCGTGAGTTTAGTTATACCCTGACATACATGCAAATCTTTAATCAACTACCTGTTTATGGATCAGAGATAATGATTTCTATGAATCGGGCGGGAGATGTATATAACCTCAGAAATATTTCTTTTAGTATCTCTTCGGCTACGCCTGCTGCCTTCAGTTTGAGCAAAGATACCGCATATATTATTTTAAAGAATTACTATCATGTAGATACTATGGATATTTTTGAAGAACCCGAACTGTATGTCTTACCTCCCAATAGTCTGATCTGGCGTTTTCAAATAGGAACGCCTGTGCATAAGTTGGTCCTAATAAATGCTATCACTGCCGCGATTGAACTCGCACGGGATAATATTGTACAGCAGATACCAGACGGGTATTGCTGGGTTCATGGAACCGTGCAAGGCAGCCGCAACGGCAGAATGGATATAAATGACTTTGTAAATCTCACTGATGTATATGTGAAGATATTTGAAGATGATTTTATTCTTGAGCAGACCTATTGGGATGGCTATACCACAGCTATGGGCACCTATAACTTTGATCCAGCCGTCTATCCACCAATCTGGGAAGGATTGATTCCTGGCATTGATCATGCTGAAATTGGTGTTAGAGCTTCCCTAGATAATACGAGGGTCGCAATAAGGCAGGGTGGCAATATTGTATCGCAGACAATCCCGTCTTTCGAACCTGCCAACCAACAAGAGTACGTGCACGACTTTACATATAACTCGGATATAGAAAGGGAGGCATCTTGCAGCTTTATTGAAATGCAGCGCGGATGGAACTATAGAGGCAAGACCAATAAGGTGATCATAAATGTGCACGCTGCCGAGGGACCCAATTGCTATGGGTCCGTAATAAACCTGCCGCACGGTCAAGCAATTGTTCCCAATGATGCTCAATTGCACGAATTTGGACACGCAATAATGTATGAAAGATATGGGAATAGATGGCCCTCAGGTAACACAACAAACCATCCCGGGCAGTGTCCCAATAATTGCAGCAATTGCAATAATCATTGTGCTGCAGGGAATGAATGTAGCGCCGATGCAATTTTGGAAGGATGGGCCAACTATTTCCCGGTTGCTGTCTATAATGAGTTTCCGGCCGCTGATAATCCCGGTGATCATTCATTTGATTGGAGTAATGGTGGTTCCTGGGACTTGGAAAGCAACACACATTCTTTTGGCATCAGTAATTGTGGCGGCGTTACACTTGCTGCCGATGGCGGTGATAAAGATGAAGCCGCGATTGCTACAATTCTGTGGGATATTAGAGATGGAAGAGATGCTGGTGACAATGACAACTTGAGCCTCGGATCGGACGCCTGCTGGCATGTGTTTATGGATCGGCATCCTTACACGACCAAGGAATTTTATGAAATAATGTATGATGAATACCCAAATGACAGGGCTAATATCTGGGAGGTCTTCCACAATCATGGGATTGATGATAATGTGGCTCCGACCGGGGTTCCTGCGAATCTTGCATCTCAAGTAAATGGTAGGAGCGTTTCTCTTACATGGACTCAGGTTCCTGACCCGAATTGGAATGCCGTTGACAATCAACTAATAGCAAGCGGGACCCTCTCGCTTATACAAATCGATGAGGATCCAAATTTCTTATCTCCCTATGAATATCGACGTTCAATATTGCCCTTTACTCTTACGCTAAATTCCGGGACATATTATTGGCGCGTTAGAGCCACAGACTATGCAGGCAATGATGGGGCCAATTGGTCTTCTGTTGCCACATTCACTGTCCCATCTTGCTTTGAATCACCAATTGCAGCCAATTCCAGTGGTTCACCTGTTAGCAGCAGAATATGCAAATCCTATTTTCAGCAGTATCACTTTCCCGTCATAGCCGATGGGCGGTCATATAGAGTTACGGTTATCCCTGACATCGGCAACCCGGACCTATATGCCTCACGCTATCAGGAAGATATTGACCAGCTCAGTGATATTCAGGATTGGAATGTAACGTGTCCCACAGGCTCGGAATTCTGTGCCCGCTCCATAAATCCGGGAAATACTATCGATTTTGTGACGTTTACTGCACCGGATGATGGCGTCAATTATGACAGTTGGTTTTCAGTCTATGCCCCGCCTGACAATACGGAAGAAATGGTGAGTTATGATATAGTGGTTACCTGGACAATACCTCCACCGGCGAATGTCGCTATCGACAGGGGTCTGGATTGGCTCAAAGCTCAGCAAGTCATAAGTGCGGGCAATATAGCGGCTGTCAAAGAAATGGAAGGTATCTCGGAAGGTAAAACTGACACCGCGTCGTCTGCTACAATAGTTCAGGTTCCTGCCACGGGCAGCTGGTCATGGGGAGGTTCCGCCAATGCGGGTATCACTGCCTTGGCACTGCAGGCATTCCTGGGCCGCGGTTATGGTATTGGCCATTCCACATATGGTCCTACGATTGAAAGAGGGATTAACTACCTGCTTAATATTAGTGAGCGACCCAATTCGGATGGCTCAATTTTCAACAGCTACCCTGGGTATGAAACCGCAATGTCAATTGGGGCACTGAAATCGGCGCTGAAAACAGGATTGCCGGAACCCCTAAACTCAAGAGTGCAGAACGCATTGAACAATGCGGTGGCCTATTATACAAGAAGCGTTGATCCTTCCTGGCCCCGTGTAAGCTGGAGGTATTACAATAGTTATACAAGTCCTGACGGGGGAGACATGTCGATAAACCAGTGGGTTTATTTGGCTCTTGATGCCATGAACTATACTGATAAAGCTATTTGGAACAAGATTTATAACTATATAGACTACCACTCAGCCAAGTCTGGAAATAATGCGTGGATAGGATACCAGAGCCCCGGCACATGGACTCGCGGAAATACATTTGCCGGCATTTGGGGATTGAGTTTGGCCGACAATCGTGGCGTTACCGGTGCTTACAACCTTGCTAATAAGATGTACAACTTTGAATCCGGATATTGCCCTATTGAAGCAATTCTCGCGCCGCCAAACCTTCATTCGGACTGCGTATATCAGGGGGCGGGCTATTATTACTATATGTATGAATTTGCCAAAGCTCTCGAGTTAGGGCGCAAAACCCAATTCTGTGGCCAAGACTGGTATGAAGTCATGGCGGGCAAAATTGATTGCCAACATCTGGCGGATGCCACAGGTTACTTCTGGCAGACAGGATGGACGCCCTCATGTGGATACTCTATTCCGTCAGGTGGGCCTGGAAACCACGGGAATACAGCTTTAGCAATCCTTTCACTTGAAACCGGCACCGTTCCTCCTCGGTCCAGAATCAGATTAGGCTTCACCGCTATAGCAAGTGGGCAAGGAGAAGACGCATCGGACAGCAATAGCCCCCTTCCGGACATGATTATGAGAGTTTACTCTGGCCAGTATTATGCAGGTCCCGATTCCCTTGGGAATTGGCTTAGCACCTTCCCGGGTTCATTCTGGGTCAATACGGCCGGGAAACAAGAGCTGGAAATCGAGTTGACTTCCGCGATGACCTTCGATATCGAATGTGATAATACTGGTCCGGCCTCGTGGAATTGCCAACTGGCAGCGCAAGCATTTCTTCCGGACAATCCTGAGCCCGCTGACTCAATAATGTTTTCCTGGGTAGTCGGTCCAGGGGAATTGTGGGGCTCCAGTTGCACTGTCAACGCCATAGGCGGCCTAAGCATATTCCAGCCCGCCCCGGCACCGCTACCCAGAATGTATGTAACTCCAAATACGACAGACCTGTCTCCATTTGTCAACGACTCTATATACACTTTCTCTTTCCTTGTTGCAGAAAGCAGCGGTACTGCTAGTTTGACGGATATAGATTTGTTCGGCACTGACCTCACCGACGAATATGGCCACGTGATATCAAAATCAAACATCACGGTAATTCCACAGAACATTGACTCTATTCCGCAGGGTGGATCGCGCTCTGTGAGCGTCACGATTGCAACACCGCCAGTCAGTCTGCTTGATTTCTCGACCTGCGGGACCTTTACGGGAGGCATCATTGCCCAGAGCTATCATCAGACCAGGTCGATGGGTATTGTTGCGGCAACCGGCGGTAACGGTATCCTGCAGGTAACTGTAAAGGAGAACGGAAAAGGCTTGCATGGTGTTCCTATTGACATCTATGACAAACACGACTCACTAGTCTGCACTAGCGCCACTGACGTTAATGGCTTTGTGACTTCGGATTCGCTATTTATCGGCAATTACCGTGTCTGCATTGTCCCACCACTCGGATATAGATGCCAGAATAGCGAGCAGATGGCGACAGTCTTTCGTGGCCAGATTAGTCCCGCTGCCTTCCAGCTCCAAAAGATGAGCATCGTACCGGCACAGTTATCTTCTGCATACTGGAAGCATGTCGTCGCGACTACTCTTTATCCGGCAGGGGGAGAGCCCGACAGTATAATTGCGCCCCATCGACTGCCAAAGTATGCCGATTTGATGTATAGTCACTTCCAGCAGAACGCCGTCCACCCCATTAATATTTTCGGAGATGACTATCCGGCCGATACGCATGGAAAACTGGAACGCCTCTTTATTCTTCTCGGCGGGAAGGTGCATACTTGGATTCAGGATACGGTTAAACTTGATGCCGTGCCGAGTAGTAATAATGCTTCCCGTCCTTCTCCTTACGGCCCTGTGAGCGACAACCGGCTTGCCTTAATGGAACTGACCGCTCTTATGTTAAACATTGTCTCCAATCGGGTGGCGACTTTTAATGAGGCCACTGAGGACGGAATAACTGTCGGACAGTTACTGACTCATGCCAGCGATCTGATATATAACAACAATGCTGAAGATGACTGGCCAATCTATCTGGCACTTAGGAATTTCAATTATGGGACGATTCTTGCTACTGGCATTATACCGGCCAACACTATTGATATCGCCTACATGAATGCTTCGAACGAGATGGTTCCGGAACATTTCTCTCTTTCACAGAATTACCCCAATCCTTTCAATCCGAACACACGGATTGAATTTGGTCTACCCGTCGGCGCCCATGTCAAACTGCAGATATTCAATATGATGGGGCAGAAGGTGAAGACTCTGGCTGACGAATGGTGGCAGGCGGGGCTGCACGCCGTTATGTGGAATGGCACCAATGATGCTGGCGATCCAGTGGCGACCGGAATCTACTTATATCGGATCACGGCGGGGGACTTCAACGAGACTAGAAAAATGTCTTTAATAAAATAGTCTTGTAATTTGTTTATTGGAGACAGCCTTAAGAGGCTGTCTCCTCTTCTGATTCAGACAATTTCCATAATTGCCGGTCTGCGGAAATGCAAGGATGTAGCTTTCGGGCGATGTGCCAAGAGGTCAAGGAGAGAATGGCAGTTTGTTCACCGCATCGGCCAGATGATCCGGTGCCAGATCAATTAATATATTGAGAGTGGCGAATTCAATAGATGCGAAGGACTTAAAATCCGATTCAGACGATTCTGCAAGTAACTGACAATAATAATTCTATTTTCATACAACTTTAAGCAAACTTCTAAGAGGTTCTTACGCCTAAGGAATAGAAGTTGAGAAAAATCATACGATTTGGCAAGAAAGTAAGCAGTTCTGCAATATGAAATTAAATTAGTCGAAAGGATAAAACAGTGTGGCATAAATGACCTAGATGTAAAAGAGCCGTTGACTTCGAAAAGGCGGCTACAGTTATGTAAATAAATGTTCACTTGTTCGTTGGAAATATGGTAACATCAATTATTGAAGGAGAAATGCTGTGTTAAAGTTAATGCCGAGAAAATCAGGGGTTGCTCTTGTTCTGGTCGCGTTTATGCTTTCACTATTCTTTGTGCCTCGGAGTGCATATGCGGCATGGGAAGACAAGTCCGGCGATCTCAAATTTGGTTCTTCGCCACTTATCATTGCAGGCGTTGCTGTGGCGGCAGTCGTTGTTTTATTGATTGTCACACATAAGGATAAAGACAAAGACAAAGACGGTGAAGAAAAAAATAAGGAAGATGACAAATCATCAACTGAAATGACTGGCAGTCAGAATCTTATCTATGCAAGCGGCGGTGCTAATCCATCAGGTGTGTCTCTGCAACAAAAGGAAATGCCGAAACTGAATTACTATCTGCGAGTCGAGAGCAACACGCAAGAATTCAATGGGGATATGCGAGCACCGGATTTATCTAAGATGACTGTCAAGGCGGGACTCACGTTTGGTTTCTGAAATTTATGAAACGTCATGCCATAAACAATTGTGAATAGATTGGATTCAATTATATAATCCGATCGAGCACACCGGAAATAGTCGAGATTGTGTTAAAACTGATTAACTGAAGGAAGGACAGAGAATAATGAAATCAAGAATCTCGAATTACTTAGCGCCAATAGCGCCGCTTATGGCGGTCTGCGTCCTGGTCTTCACGATCGGCTGTTCGGAAGACTCTATCGTAGAGCCCAATAAAATAGAGAAGAACCAGAATGTAGCTCCGATTCTGACGTCGCTTAGCATCGATGCCGACTCTATCAAGATAAACGATACCAGATCGGCACATTGCGTGGCATCGGACATGGATGGAGACTCCTTGACCTATAACTGGACTGCTACAGGCGGTTCGTTTGCCGGCTCCGGTGCTTCTGTGACTTGGCAAGCTCCGAACATAAGAGGCCTATACACCATAACCTGCGTGGTTTTCGACGGCCGTGATGCCGCCGATACCAGCAGTATCGAAGTCGAAGTGTCCGGCTGGAGAGTGCTGTATGTGGGCAATATGAGCGTTGGCGCACTTATTCAGTCGAGTGGCGTGTACTCTCACTACAAGAAGATAAGTCTTTGGAAAGACGCCGGCTACGAAGCGGATGTCTATACAATCGGGAGTGTAAAATTCACTGACTCGGTGCTGGCGTTGTATGACGTCCTAGACGTGCATGGTTGGCTGCACACGGAGGACTCTGCTGAGGGTGCGGCCGTGCACCGATGGGTTAATACCGGTGGGAATCTTCTGGCGACAGTCACTGCTGACGCGATGGTCCCCTTGGTGGCCCCTTTTGGAGTTGAGCGCATTGACGGCGTTCACGGTGGATCATCGGGATTAAGCTGGAGTTTCCATGGCGCGCCGCTGTTGATTGGCCCGGTCAATGGACCGGAGGCGTTCAATGGGTTTCTGGCGACCGAGTCGATGGATTGCCCCGTTTTGACTGCGGGTCACTCGCTGACCATCGCGGCCACCGTGGGCGGATACCCGGCCGTAGTCTATGGCAAGTTCGGGTATGGCGCTGTCGTGATTACCTTCGCCGGAGGCTGGGGGCATGACGCAACGAAATCCACAAACGCATATCGCGCCACGATATACCGAGGCGACAACATCGACTTTATGAATAATTTAATTTCCTACCTGTCAAAATGAACTGACGACAGTCAGACTATCATAAGAACCACCCTTACCTTTAAAGGAAGAGTGGTTCTTATTTATTCGTCCACTAATATGAGTTACAGAGGCGACTACAGAAATTATGACTACTATAGTTGCGTCCTCATACCCGGCTGGCCGACTAAGTTCGGGAATGGGCAGTAGCAACGCCTCTTGGTAACGATGGGGCACGATGGGGAGATCTCTTTGGTGACGGGTCTGCCGAGTTAGTAGTGGGTCGGAACGGCTCATACGGGCTACACGTCTTCAGTGACTCCGGTCGTGCTTTGTGGTCAGATATGACAATTGGGAATGTCTGGAACCAGGCGACTGTCCCGAGCGACGGCACAAATCCTGGGCTCGTCTTTGCTACATGCGCGGCAGGACGGGTTCGCATGTACACCGCGGGCGGATCGTATATTCACAACGTTGATCCTCACGGAAGTTATCACTCATCGGTGGACGCGGGGCGGATTAGCTCCGAGGGGGGCATTCGCGTGCTGACATTTGCGGACGGTTTTGTTTTTGCGATGGACACATCGGGAGCCACTGCATGGTCATTTTCAGGTTGGGATACGCCGGGGGGTTCTGACAGGACTCTGTGGAATGCTGATGTTGATGGAGATGGGGAGCTAGACTGGATGTATCGGGAGGATTCAGCGACTTTTGTGGCGCGAAGATCAGGCAACGGAGAACAGCTGTTCATGCAAGATGAAAGTAGTAAGGTTAGAAAATGCGAGTTGTTTAGTCGACGCGGCAGGACTGGTATGCTCGTCACTCTGATCGGCGACACAGTGACAGCGTTCACATACGCGCGGTGATGCGCGATGCATTTGATATTAATTGACTTTGCAAGTAGGGGGGACTTGCTGGTATGCAGTAGCCGATAGCCGAAATATTTCTCCCACGGGCTGGCATGTACCAAGTGATGCCGAATGGCAAACATTAATTAATTATCTTGGCGGCAATGATGTTGCAGGTGGAAAGATGAAAGAAGCGGGAACCACGCATTGGAGGAGTCCTAATCTCGGCGCTACCAATGAAAGCGGTTTATTTTCTGCATTGCCCGGCAGCTATCGTGACCTCAATGGGAGTTACTTAAGTATAGGTTGCAACGCCCACTTTTGGTCTTCTACAGAGTCCTATAGTAACTATGCGTGGAACTATTACTTGGATTGTATTCATTCAGAAGTTTATCGCAGCTATTACGATAAGCCAGATGGCTTTTCAGTTCGCTGCGTCAGGGATTATTGACTATTTGTCTATTTGACTATTTGGGGTATGGGGCGGAGCCCCATCAAAATGGAATTAGTATAAATAATGTATTCTATATGGGACTGGCGCTGGAATTAACATGAGGCAATTTTAGACACAATTCTCCAGACGGTATGCCAGTTTAAGATACAGGCAATAATTTCCTAATTATCAGTTCCAATGATAATATAGGGCGCCCAAAAATAGGGATGATTATATTCACTATTTATTAGATTTTTCTTTGCCAGGCTCAGGGCTGAAGAAACGGGATTTCCATTTTTTATGTTTGTGTAGAATTGACGAACAAAGATTGAGGCGCTGTTATCATCCAGATTCCATGATGCCACGATAGCGGCCTTGCACCCGGCCACCAAAAATGGTCTGGCGAGATTCATTGTTCCTTCGCCGGGAAGACTTTGTCCCTGGCCGGTATTGCACGCCGATAGAAAAATGGTATTGGCGGCCATCTCAAGATGGGAAATTTCCAAAGCCTGCAACAGCCCGTCATTTTCGTGATAGAATGTGCCGCCCATGGAAAAGACTATCGCCGAATGCTCCGGGTTATTATAATCGGTTAGACCATGAGTGGACAAATGGATAATATTATATTTTGTGAAATCTAGTTTTTTAAAGGTTGTTTCAGAACAATCTCCAGCCATAAAAATATCAGAGTTTTTTGCTCCGAAGAGGCTTCCAATGAAATCTATTTCCTCTCGAGAATGGTTCAATGGCACAATACCCAATTCGGCATAAGGCTCAGACAAAAGATTTTGAGATTGATCGCCTTTAATCTCTTCCGTGGAATCATTATAAAAAACTGGAGCACCAAATGCGGCAATCTTCTTCTGAATGCCATTTTTCATTAAAGCCGGCCTATTTCTGATTTCACACAAAATTGTCAGAGACGGCAAATAAGTTATATTATAGTGTTCAATCATGAATGAAGAGTCTCGGTCAATTAGCGTCTCTAATGGCAGCCCGCATAGATAACTTGATTGGACAACAAGAACATTTTCGTATTTTCCTTCCTTCAACAACTTCTTAGGAATAAGGGCATCGTACAATTTCCGTCCAATCTCAAAAGCTCTGTTTGATATTCTGTTGCTGCCCGGGTAGACTGAAATATTTAATAAGTATTCGCCTACCATATTTTCTAATGAATCAAGAGGGGCATCAATTTTATGAAGCAGAATGGTATCTCGATCAATGCATATTACATAAGAACCAAATTGGGAGATTAAATAATCCAAGATAATTTCGCCTGATTTTATTGTCTGATTCTGAATAACCGTAGCAGAAATCTTACTAATTGGTGATGGGATATTTTTCGAATAATCCTCTTCGTAACCGCGGAATTTCATCGCCATCAACGAGTCTTCCAGCCCGGCAATATCGGAGGACAGCCTATCACGGTTGCCGCCCATCAATTTACTTTTATATAATTCAGATATTTTTGAAACCAATATCTCTTCGTTATGAAATAAGTCACCATCGCTTCTGGAAGAGATCATTTCAAAAAGAGCTCTAGCTCTACCGGATTCATCATACTTGATCACCGAATCTAGAAATTCACGATTATTGGTGGAACTGTAGTAGTCAATAAATATATTGACCAGAAGATTATACATGCCGATTTTATCTGAAAGCACTCCAATTTTAATTTCCGGTACTGGGAGTTTCTGATAAGCATTTTCTACAAGATTAATAGCTGTTTTCAAGACTAATTGAGCTTCGTCTTTATCGCATTTATAATATTTGCAGAGAGCCAAACCATAAAGGGCACTGTGCATCTCTTCAAATCTTGAACTGCATTCTATTACAGCATTATATAAAGATTCGGCCGCTATATAATTATTCTGCTGAACCGATAGAGAGGCATTTCGGATCAGATTTAGAATTAGCCCTGTCGAATCCCCGGCTGCCTTGAAAATACTGTCTGCCAGATAATAATAGCCGGCTGAAACGGTTGTGTCATTGAGAGCCTGATATACAAAGCCTAGGCAACTGATTGAATATCCAATGTTTGCCAATAAAATCGGATTGCCATTCGCCAATTTGTGCCTCTTATCCAGAGATAACTTCCCATAATAAAGGGCAGAATCATATTTCCCTTGATCGCAGAATAATTCTGCCAGATAATATAGACAAAGAGCTTCGCCATTCGGATTTTTAATCTCTTCATACATTGGAAGAAGAGATTTATAAATCCGTATGGCCTTTTGAGTCTGAAATAATTGTAAATAAAAATAACCCTGATAGCTCAACGCGCTGGTCTGCAAATATCTGGAGCCAAGGATATTAGAAATGGTGATGCTATGGCGAATGGCTTTTTCGGCGTTAAAATAATCGGCTTTATAGATTTGAAATATTTTTGCCCGAAGCAATTCCGAGGAACCTAACAGGTCGAGAAAGCCAATATTGGATGCCATATCATTTGCCAGAATTAGATAGCTTTCGGCCGAGTCTATCTTCTGCTTCTCATAATAACCTTTGCTGATTTCAAAATTGATAGTGGCCAGACAAAAAGAATCATGCAGGGAATCAAATTTGGTCCTTAAAGTCAACAAAGAATCCGGAAATTTCCAATTTTTGGAGAAGGTTTTCGGATGACTGTTAAGGTTGCTGTCGAGTCCGAGTTTTAAATATATTTCATCCTTATTCCAGCTTCGGAAAAGACGAAATTTGTGATTGAAATCCTCTATACTTGTGCAGGGTTCATAAATATCAATAAGCCATTCTAATGATCTTCCCAGCGTGTTCGCCTCCAGAGTATCCCCCTGGGCTTTTAGATTCAAATATTGATACAAGCTCTTGTTAATTTGCCTGCGAGCATTTTCGTGATTAGATTTTATAAAATTAACAAAGCCGGTTGTGTCGCAGACATGACTGAAATCAAATATTGCGGCATTTTCAGCCTTCCGCTGACCGCAACTTATGATCAACAAGAGAAAAATGAGGAGAATGGAGATTTTCGTCATCCCACTGAAAAACCAATATTTATAAACCAAGATGTCCTAATTTGACATTTTAAGACGGAAAGGGAAGGCAATGGTTCGGCGAATTCTTCCTTGCTCAAACTCCTCTGCCGTCAATATATAAAATCCAGGCTTAAAATAGCGGGCCGGGGCCTTAATGGCAAAGGCTTTTTCTCTGGTAAGATTGGCTTGTCCAAAAATATTTTCCCCGTCAAGATTATGTATGGTAATATTATAAAGGAATCGGCCATTTGCGGGCACCGGATAGTCCAACTCAAATTGGATTGAATCCACATTATTATCCATAAGGAATACGGTACTATCTGCGGCTCTCGAAATGGGCGTAAGTCGACAAACCAAAATCTGTTTTTCGCTAAGACCATTCCTGACCAGCAAATAGGTGGGGACACTCATAATGATCAATGGAATGAGGATAAGCATTGAAACTAGAATCTTATAGGACAGTCCATAC
>JAPLUR010000003.1 GCA_026397505.1 Candidatus Zixiibacteriota bacterium | reverse complement strand
AGTTGCTCTACCACCTGCCGTTTCAGCTCCACACTGAACTTCCGTTTCGGATTCATGGCACCATCCTTTCCTCGTATCAAAATACCAATCCGTGCCAAATCCTCCTAACCTTTTGTGTCCAGTCTCAGGGGTGCAGTCCATTTTGGCAATTACGCAGTTAGCGACCTAAATCGCGGTAGAATTATGAATATGAAGCTCTCGGGGCCTGACCAACGGGACCTTGTGGCATATACGAGCCGCATGCTTTGGGGGAGATGATAGGCAGGAGCAAAAAACAGTGGCGCAATAGGATGCATTAGACAGCGGGCAACATAAGACCACCAAGTGTCTGCAAGTGGAACAGTTGCCCATGAAAAGTATGAAAGGGCGGTTTATATGAAAAGAGTTGTAATATCAATTTGCTTCTTGATTTCGTGCTGGTTGGCGCTGGCCGCATACTGCGCGGCTGGTAATGCATTGCCGCTATCGGCCACGCTAACCAATAATCAGAATGTGCTTAAATACATAGAAGGAACCCTTTCCGATCCTGTCGCGGCAGGGGATGAGGCTGCGGCATCATTGCGATTCTTTGAGAATAATAAAGGGGGATTCAAGATGGCGGACCCGGCGACGGAATTAAGGTTGAAAAAAACTGAAGTTGACGAAATCGGCATGAAACATCTTCGCTTTCAGCAATATTACAAAGGAATCAGAGTCATTGGCGGCGAGCTGGTGACACATTTCACTTCTTCGGGGAGTCTGAAAACCGTCAATGGGGCTTTCTATCCAGAAATAAATCTGGAGACTCTCCCGGCTAAGGATGCTGCCGATGCCGTTACTATCGCCGGCAATGACCTATCATCATTTTTCGGAACCGGAAAGCCGGGGGAGGCGGAATTGGCAATTTTTCCGTGGGAGGACAAATATTATCTGACCTGGCGTCTGTTCCTTTATTCCGACACGCCTATGGGGCGCTGGGAGTATTTTGTAGATGCCGTAACGGGCGAGGTGATTTATAAAGCCAACCGCATAATGAATGCCAATGATATCGGCACCGGTATCGGTGTTATGGGCAATGCCCTTACTCATATTGATACCCATTATGATGGTTCAACGTATCATATGGTTGATTATACTCGTCAACTGAATAACAACCCGCATGGCCATAATGGCCAAATGCCGTCGGGCAATTATCTGCAGACCAACATCGCCGGATGGTCGCTTCCCGGTTCCGTGGCCACTGATGCCGATAATCAATGGTCTGATCCCTCACAAGCGCCGGCCGTTAGCGGTCATACTTACACCGCTCTGATGTACGACTGGTTGCTAAGCTCTTTCAACAGAAATAGCTATAACGACAGTGGGGCCTCCATGTTGACTGTTGTCGATTACGCTAGGTGCTACGATAACGCCTACTGGAACGGGAGCTTCATTTACTTTTGCGGATCTTCTTTCGGATGGCGTTCGCTGGCCGGATGTCCCGATGTTATGGCTCATGAATGGGCACATGCTGTCACCGATTATGAATCAAATCTGAATCCTGAGAAAGAGCCGGGCGCACTCTGGACTGCACCCCTGAGACTGGACACAAAAGGTTAGGAGGATTTGGCACGGATTGGTATTTTGATACGAGGAAAGGATGGTGCCATGAATCCGAAACGGAAGTTCAGTGTGGAGCTGAAACAGCAGGTGGTAGAGCAACTGCTATCAGGGACGAGCAGTCCGGCCCAACTCTGCCGCCAGTATGAGATTTCGTCCAGTTTGCTGTATCATTGGAAGCGTCAGTATAGCCGGGGGCGGTATGGGAACGAGGCGACGGCAGTGGG
>JAPLUR010000002.1 GCA_026397505.1 Candidatus Zixiibacteriota bacterium | reverse complement strand
TTCTCCTGCTAAAATCTAACTCGTTATACGACATTAGGTGTCTCCTTTTGAATCAGCTTGTAAATCTTAAGGATACACCTCTTGTCGTTTTTACACACTTATAAAGATATTACCTGGAAAATATATCATTTCAAATATCAGTTGACATCCGTCACAGCGTCTATTAACTTAAAGTGCATACGCGCCCGAATCATCGAAGGACATTTGGACGACAATTATATGAATTTGCTCTTCAGGCATATAGCGCTTATTGTCTGTCTGTCAACCACCGCAGCTCAAGGCAGAAATCTCTTGGAACAGCCAATGCCCCAGCTTAACAAAGTGAGCGACAGTACTCCCTATGTCACACTTGCTGTGCATGACGTGGGGAAGATGGCCCTTGCCGTCACCAACTATGGTGTCATCGGGCGAAGTGTTAATCTGGATATTCTTGATCCATTAACGGGGCAACAACTTCCTTCACTCAGTTACCCGAAGGGTTACGGTCTGACCTACCTTTATGAGGGTGGGTACTGGGTGGGCGCCATCGTCGGGCGCGATACCCTTGTCTCTACCGCCTGTGGCGCCGATTTTGGAATCACTGAATTCTGGCCGCCGGCCTTTCCCTCGGGTGATATTCGGTATCATTCTACCAGAAACCCGGAATCGCCCGATTATTACGGTGCCATCTCCCAACAGGATTATTCATCGATATTTTATGACACGCTGACCAGCGCCCGCTATACCGGCTATGATTACTATTCGCGGCGCTGGCATCGTCCATTACATATCCAGTTCAATCAAAATAGCTATGCCTGGGGTTATGATTACACCGAGGATTTCGTGATTATTGATTGCAGCATTGCCAATATCGGTCTTTATGATCTCGAGCAGGTTTATGTCGGCATCTATATGGATAATGACATTGGCCGCGATTTCCGCAACGTTTCCTATGATGACATATGTGGTTTTAAAAAAGCCTATCGCTCCCGCTACATTGCGGGTTTGACCGACACGATCAACATTGCCTGGGCCGCCGATAATGATGGCGACCCCAGCGCAAGCGGATATTATCAAGGCTATTTTTCACCCACCTCCGTTGTCGGCACCCGCCTTCTCCGTACCCCGGCCGAATCTCTCGCCTACAATTTCAATTGGTGGATTTCCGGTAATGAACCGACTGATGATTGGGGACCTCGGAGAACGGGTACCCCTGATGATCCTTTCCGGTCATTTGACGGTTTTCTCGGGACGCCGGTCGGCGATATGAATAAATATTACATGATGAGTCACCCGGAATTCGATTATGATCAGTGGGAGACAGCCACGGATCATAGTCCCGAGGGTTGGCTTCCCCCTCCTGCTTATGCCAATGTCGTTTCCTATGGAGCCGATATTCGATATATCCTTTCCTTCGGACCATTCAATCTGGGCCAGGGTGACATTGCTCCTTTCACTTTTGCAATCATTGCCGGGCAGGATTTTCATGCCCAGACTCGCCCTGGCCAGCAGCCCCGGCCCCATTATCCATTCGCCGATATCAGCCTCAATGCCGTCTGGGCCGGCTGGATATTCGATAATCCGGGCGTCGATACCGACGGTGATGGTTACAAAGGAAAGTACCATACCTTTTGCCTCGATTCGGTTGTGGCCGGTATCGATACCATCTTCTCCCCGATTGATACGATTTACGACACCAGTTGGTATTGTGAGTATGGCGACACCATCTACTATGAGGGTGATGGAGTTGCCGATTTTCGCGGTGCCGGCCCTCCTCCAAGTTCCAGAGTTCGTCTCTTTCCCCGGATTAACACATATAATGAAGGCGAGATTACGGTAAGCTGGAACGGACGCCTTTCTGAAACGACACCCGACCAGTTCAGTCAACGAATTGATTTCGAGGGGTTTCGTGTCTACATTTCCAATACCGGAAGAGCCTACGAATACACCTTGCTGGTTTCATTTGACATAGAGGACTATAACCGCTGGGAATTTGACATCGACCTCAAGAGCTGGATTATTAAGAGTCAGCCATTTGATATGCGACTCTTAAGAAATATCTATGGCGATAATATTGAACCCTCCAAATATTATGATTCCGACCACCTGTTGGTGTTTTTTAATCCCCGCACCCGACGCAATGAGTCCTGCTTTTTCACCCGCCACGATTGGAACCAATCGGATCTGACCGACACGACCAGAATCCATAGGATTTATCCGGATCAGCCGTATCCCTCGACTCTGAATCTCGACAGCGCCAGAATGTTCTATCCCGATGAGTTGACCGAGGAAGGGGAAATGAAATATTTCGAATACGAATATACCATAAGACGCCTTCTCCCTTCTCAGCCTTACTATGTATCGGTGACTTCCTTTGACCAGGGTTTTCCGGCCCGCAATCTGGGCGCCCTGGAAACGGATCCCACCATGAATGCCCAGCGTGAATTCGCCCAGAATTCCAGCGACCTGGTCATCCAGAAAGACATCGGCGTCATCGTCTATCCCAATCCGTATCGTATCGACGGCGGTTACCGCGAGCGGTTCGAGGGAT
>JAPLUR010000001.1 GCA_026397505.1 Candidatus Zixiibacteriota bacterium | reverse complement strand
GTATCTCTCGGCCGGTGACCACACTGTCATTTGGGACAGTCGCAGTTTCGATAATCAGCCGGTGGCCAGTGGTATATATTTCTATCGCATAAATGCTGATTCATTTTCCGATACCAAGAAAATGATACTGCTGAAGTAATTTTCAATCCAGAGGGGCCAGTAATATTGGCCCCTCTGAACTAAAACCAGCCCAAGAAATCTGATTCTCTGCAACGGTTGATCGCTTTATCTTGATTGTTTGAGCATGGATATGCCCGATGAACAGAGATTAAAAGAGTTGGTCGGTGCGCCGGTTCACTCGCTTTGGGTGTGTCGTCAAATGGAGTTATCTCCCGAAATCTGCTTCTCGTGCCGGCGGGTCGATATCGTGCGTCACATTGGCATTCCAGAGCGAGCGACTCGGGCAATGGCAGAGACGAATTCATTCGCCGGCCATGCTGATAATCAATCTGGTTAAAATAGTTATGCCTGAATACCTTAGTTACTAACAAGTTAGCCGGCCTTTTAGGCAGCCGAATTGACAATAATCCAGTTGCGGAACTCGTCTCGTCAACCCCGCCATAGACTGATAATGTCCATAAGTCCTTTTAGCGCCTGTGCGGGTGCAGTCACTCATCCCATACAACTGAAATGCACTGTTGTACTTCTGATCGGCTATGGCCGTTTCTTGTTCAAGCCGCGGACTTGTTACGATCAAGATAGTCAGTGACAATCTCGATAATGTCTTCCAGGATGCGGTCGGGACACTTCCCGTGCATGAAGTTGATCATCACAACTATGCTTACATCATACTCCGGCAAGTACACCATGTAGGCGCTTGTTCCAATGTTTCCACCGCCATGACCATATGCTCTCTCTCCGTTTGTTGTGCTCTTCTTGATCAAGAACATCCCCAAACCGTAGCCTTCGCACCAGGAACCTGCAGCGTCGGAATTGAATTCCAGCATTTGATCCAGAGATGATCTCTTCAGTATCTTTCCCGTAAAGAGAGACTTGCACCACACGGCAAGATCTTCCGCCGTCGTAAACACTCCAGAAGATCCGTAAGTAATGCTTTCGTGCGATACTCTCGGGAGGTATGTCAGGTCCTTCCCTGTACCACCTTTCTCAAAATTGTCACCCCAGACGTGAGCAAGTCTATTCGGGATCTGCTCCTCCATAGAGAGGTACATGTTCTTGAGGCCCAACGGTTGCCAAAAGCGTTTTCGGAGTTCAGATGACAATGAGGAGCCTGTTGCCTTTGTGATGATCTGTGCGAGCAACAGGTAGTTGGTGTTTGAATACCGGAAACCAGTACCCGGTGCGAAATGGGGGTCCTTTAGGTACGTCAGAACCACTTCCGGGGTGAACACGCTGTCTCGATACTTGATGAGGTCGTCCCAGAGCTTCTGGTTTTCCCAAAACATGAAGATCCCACTTGTGTGTCCAAGCAGCTGACGGATAGTGATATTACTATCAATCTTTGGGTGCCGGGGAAGCCAATCGTGTAACGAGTCTTCCAGAGAGAGCACTCCCTCCTCGGCAAGCTGAAGCACGAGGGCGGCAATCATGTTCTTCGTTATGCTGCCGGTGGCAAAGAGCATGTCGGGTCGCATGGCAACGGTATCTTCCGACACGCCGGCGACAATGTTGTGTGTACTGCCATCGGGCAAGATGACAGTTGTCGATCCCCCCTTAACATTGTATTGCTTCAACCGCTTATCGACTGCCTCCCTGAGTTGCTCATCGAGAGGGCGTCTGTCTGGAGAACACGAGATGGCGCAACAAAGCATTATCACTACGAGGGCCATGAAGGGTTTCGGAATTCTCATCCTTACCTCCTGTTCGGAGTTTGAATATTCCACTGTTGGTGTATAGCCAGTGGAGTCTGATCCTGCTCAAATATAGCCGCGACACGCGGGATAGCAAAGAGAATTCATCAGGTGCTAGCGAAGGGGTCCGATTCGAGCGCCGGGCCGGCTGCTAGTTGATTATCTTCCAACGGGTTCTATTAACACAAGCATAGTGTAACCGAATCGGAAAGCTAAAAGGTACAAAAGTTTGGGGAGAGTGAGGTCGGGGCCGACATTGTCGTATAATGTTGTCATGCATGCGCTTACACTTATTCTGGTTAATCGATACATATGACTCAATCCATCTAAGTTAGATTTCTCTATTGCATTAGTGCATATGAGAAAGCATTGTTATCAGTCGATCTATATCTTTGCCTAACTAGTCGGTGTGTCCGAATTGTTTGACGACATACAGCCTCAGGAGCGACTAGAAAGCCGCCCCCGAGACAATATTGACAGAATCCGGGCAACCATTATCGATGCCTGAGGCAATATTCTAATTGTCCGCCGATGGCTCACCAGTGGCCAAATCGCCCATGAACCTTTCACTTCCAATGGTGATGTTCGCATCCCCCTCTGCCATAGCTATATTCATGTTGCGAAAGATGTTGGTTTCTCCATAGGAATAACCGCTCATAAAAGCAACATTGGCCAGAAAAGTTCCGCTCATATTTCCCGTGACCTGTCGGGAAAAGTCGACCGATTTACCTCTCAAACAGCGAATGTTGGTGAACATCAGGTTCAACTGATACTGCATGGCTCGAACGGCCTGATAACTCCTGAGAGTATCAAGTCCGATACATTCGTAGGTTCCGCTTATGGTTATAGTATCGGTGTTGACGCCGGTCGCCAGCCAACTTCCATTCATATTGGTCAATTGCTTGCAAATGCGGAGGGTTCGACATTCTCCGCTTCCTTCCAATATTCCGAATTGAATGGAACAAGCGGTATCTGAATTCACCACCCACTGCCTCTGCGGTTCTCCATTGCCGTTACGATACTGGTATGTATATGTCCTTGTGAATATGGCGTGAAATGGTCCGCCGGATTCTCCGCGTTCCCTAGTGAATTGCAGTCGCCAAGTTCCCGTTGCCGAATCATAATTTGGTGCTCCAATGCTCCCCGCCCATAATTTGGCTACTGTAAATGAATCCGATTCGGTGGCTATCGCTGCCAAATCTGCGAGCTGGTCAACAATACCGCCATTATCCATTGCTATGGAGCCTGCCACCGCTTCACTTATATCCTTGTTGGCGGTTGGGATATCAGTATTCAGGGGGGCTGTTGCACTGTCTTTGCTGCAACCCGTGAAAAGTGAGAACACAAGCAGCAAGAGAAATATGGGAAGCGATCTTTGGAATGTGATTAAAGAGAGTTTCATACTTGGTTCCTCCTCAAAATGATCATTTCCTCCAGATACTCCGATTCTATTTGGGAATAATGGTCTTATCATCCGATGAGGACCAAATCAGTGTATCAAATTATTGGTTACTTCCTCCTCATTTATTAGGTTTTGCCGTACCATTCCTGTCGGAGGTAACACAGCGTAATATCCCTCCGAGCCCAGTGACAGATCAAATACCTGACGATTAGATCTGTCGCATCCATGTAACAGAGAATGTCCGACTCAAATCCGTTCACCAATGACTGTTCAGTCTTTGCACATTATGAGTTCTCCAGAAAAATGACAAAGTCTAAACCTGTGAATCTGAAGCGGCGCCATGGACATCGCCTTCTATCCTTTGCGCCATATGGGAATATCAGTTCCAATTGTCAATGCTGAAGTAATTAAGAAGATTCTGGAACAGGCTAGCCGCAAATTTAAGAGTAAGATCAGTGTATATATATAAATAGATGGGTGAGACCCTTGGCTCACCCATCTGTACCCCAACCTAAGGAAAGAGGTTCGGCGCTTTGACCTAAGCGTCGATAGTCGAGGTTACCGCGTCATTCTGCCGCCTTCTCCATTTTACAGACCTTTAGTGTATCTCCGACCAGTGGCAGTCCCTTTACCGCCACCATCTCTCCTACTGCAAAATCGGCCAGAGTCAATTCGGTGGTTCCATCAGCAGCAAGCAACTGGGTTCCCTTACAAACCAGGCCGGTCCAGTTATACCCCTCCCAGGTTACTATTTTGGCCGCGATATCCACACTTGCCAGAGGAGCGGTAAACTGCGTGCATTGCTGGGGCTTGTCCTGGCAGTTGGCCACATGAATATAAAGCGCCAGGAGGGTCACGGAATCAAGGATGTTCGCTCTGATTTCGACAACATTACCAATAGTAAGATCGGCGAAGTTCAGAGTAGTATCCTGTGCAGAATACATATACTGATTTATAAGCTTGCCGGCGGTGCCACTGCCCGGAGTCTCGCCGTTAATATGGTCGTCATATGCGATTCTGCGTGTCAAAGTTCCCCTGATAATGGTATTGGAGTCGGCCATGATTGTTTCCGAGCGATTGGAAACTGTAAATGTCATGGCGTCATAATCAATCGTAAGAATGGTATCTCGGAAAGAAAGATCAAAGTTGCCCATGCGGGTGCAATTGCGGATCTTATGCGCCAGAACATATTTATTCTGCTGACGCACTCCTTTGATTTCAACAGAATCATCGGGCTGGATATCGCCGAAGGGGATAGGCGCTTCAGAGTTATTATTATTGAGGCGGACAATCTCGCAGTTGTGCGCTGCTATAACCGTATCGCTTATCCCGTTGAACGTCAGCATCCTGCGGTTCTGGTCAGTAGTCCGGACGCGCGCGGAGAATTGGACAGAGTCGCCCGGGGATGCATAAAGACCTGCCGGATCCCAACTCGAATAATCGGCGGGATTCTCGACCTGCCCAATTATCTTGTCCCGAGAACACCCTCCCACCAGAGCCACGATCGCCACCAGAATCGTTATCCCCCAAATACTCCACAAACGTTTCATTACGGACCTCCTTAAGTGTGAATTTCTACTTCTGTGCTTTCAATAGCTACAGAGATGGGATTTTGATATTTCGTTCGGCTCTTAGGGAAATAATTGATTGAAAATTGCCTGGATTTTGCCGCCCACGGGCCTGTCGCCACAACGAAAATGCAGACAAATAAAAAGCCTGCATCTATCTTGATGCAGGCTTTACCCAATAGAGGCTACCGGAAAGAGGAATTTGGCCTATCTGGGAGGTGGGCCATCCTTATACAGGTAATTGATCAAATAAGTTATATCCTGTATGTTCAATGTTCCGGTGCCGTTGACATCGGCAATATCAAAGGCAACCGGGGGAGGACCATCTTTATATAAGAAATTGATAAAATAGCTGACATCCATGATATTCAGGCTCCCGTCGCCATTAACATCGCCACCTTCAAAATGAGAGACAATTGATGACAATGCGGCCGTAATATTTATTACGCCCCATCCGAGCATGCCTTCCAAGCCGGGGTTGAGCAGGTCAATATTATCTGCTGACTTGAGAATAGCGCTGTCAATTTCATCCCATGTCAAGGCCGGATCGACCGATACTATCAGTCCCGCCAGACCTGTGACAAAAGCGGTTGAGAAACTGGTTCCGTCCCACCAGGCATAGCCGGTATCAAGGTATGGGGCATAGATTCTTGTCCCCGGGGCACAGACATCGACCTTATCACCATAATTGGAGAAATCGGCTTTCCGATTGATTGAGTCAACCGCGGCCACCGCCAGGCAGTAAGTACGAGTCGCCGGGAAAGGAAAGATCAAGTTGCTGCTGAGGAATCATTGCCGGCCGAGGCAACCACCATGACATCATGGTTTTTGGCATACCTAATGGCATCATCCAGAGCATCATGTACCCCCAACATCCCAAGACTGAGGTTAATCACACGGCAACTATCTTCAATTGCCTCAAGCACGGCTGTCGCAATATTATATCCGTCGCCCTGCCCGGCCGTATCGAGAACGCGATAGACATATATTGAGGAGGCAGGCGCCACAAGTCTTATAATGCCGGCAACAAAGGTTCCGTGGCCGGAGCATGGCCCGCCCGGCTCATCAAAAGCTATGGAATCATTGTCGATATAATCCCATTTGGATATAATACTACCGGCGAGAGAGTTAAAGAAAGGATGAGTATAATTCACCCCGCCATCAATGACAGCAACTCTCACTCCTTCACCTTCGGAAATAGCATGGGCGGCACTCAGGTCAAGTGTTATTGCGGCTTCCTGCAATTCCACCGTACCGATATACTGAACATCAAGAAAAGGCTCACTGCGCTGAAACGGTTCCGGCGCAGTGAGATAAAAGTTCGGACGGCAATAGACGACATCGGGACGGGCATCTATTACGGTAGCCAGACTCTCAGCGTCCTGTCCCTGAGTTATCATCAATAGATAGCAGTTGGTCTGGGGCTGCTGGCTCTTTGTCGCCGTGCCGTAAGCGGCATTGATTATTTCAATGCCAAACCCGGGCTCCATCTTACAGATGAGCTCGTCCGGCTTGAATCCACCGGGTGGTTTCTGTGCCGGAAGGGGCGATGCCAGGATACTCATTATTATGAGGATTGTCGGTAACGAAAAGTAAAGTCTCATCTTATTCATAATATCATCCTCCTATATCACCAGCGCCCGAGATGGAGAAGGCCGCCCAGTAATAGGCCGAGGGATATTGATCTCGGACCGTTCCTGAGGCATAGCGGGACGCATCAAGGATTGTATCACCATCAAAATATCTATCATAAAATGCTCTCATCCAGAGAACCGTGGTTTCATCGGAAACCGGCCAATGGCTGGCGATAATATTTCTGGCGCCCATCTCAAGCAGAGAACGTACTAAACCGGTCGATTCCTCACCCGGCATAGCTACCTCCTCGCCCGAGCGACAGGCCGCCAAAGTAACCAGATTAACATTGCAATTCATCAATCGAAAATCAGCTGCAAAAATCGGGCCATCCTCCAGGGAAAGATAGGAATAGAAGGGATTATCATTTCGCATGACAGCATGTCCGGAATAATGCCAGAGATTGGCTTCACCGCTTGACACCCAATCATCGCGGTGGCAGGGATTGTGGATTGTGGCACGTGCACCGGCTTTTGCCAGGAGAAGAGACAGTTCGCGGTCAACTGACGGAAGGTCAAGAGCTTTACCCCGAAACAGCTCTACTTTTGAGGACGATATTTTTCGCCGTTCGGCGGCAAGGAAATGCCTGATGCTGGGGGCATGTATGAAATGATGCCTTTTAAAAAGGGGCTCACCGTTGACAATCAGGGCCGACCAGGGAAGGTTGGCCAATTCCCCTTCCGATATTATTAATACCTTTTCTGTACCATCAGGTACATTAAGGGGGCGCCAGAGTCTATTCCCCAATTCCTGCCATATCATATTCTCCGCATTGGACCGGTTAAGACCTGTCAAATATTGAGAGAGGATTTCGCTTTCCAGAATGAATTGCCACCTCCGCATCAATCCGGCAAGATATTGTCGGCCATCATGATAACGACGCACTGTTGTCTTGCCATCCTGATGGACAAAAGCAATTATCTCATTTCCCTGCAAATGGAATTGTATAATTGGAAAACGATGCGATATTTCAACCATTTGGCGAATCAGTTCTTCTTCCGAAAGATAAGAGGTTCCTGGCATCTTTTCCAGGGCGGCCATTTCCCCACGGAGACGCTTCTGCAATTCAGAAAATCCCTTCCCCTCCGAAGAAGCCACCAGATTTCGTTCGCCGCTTCGACCGGTAATCCGGCTGGAAAGGATGGCAATTTCCGAAGCCAAACGGGCGAGACTGTCTTGAACCCGGCGGCGGGCAGGATCAGCATCATCCGCGACAATCGGTGCCCAGAGACCGGCGGTCTTATATCTTTCCGACCAAACCGCGGCGGCTTGAGGGTTTTGTTCTAACTCGGCAGCAATCAGCCGAAGATGCGGCGAACTGAAGCGACGGGCGTATGCTCCCCGCAGTTCCAATGGCGGCAGTTGCGCCCGAACCATATCAAGCTTATCTGCTGCCTGTTTCCAGTGCCAACGCGCTTCATGTTTTAGTCTCCGATTGTATTTATAATCGCCAAAGGCTGTCTGCCAGGCGGTATAAAGATGGGGAACATTTCTGGTCGCAGGATTGGCGGCCAGGCGCTTAAAGGCGGAGGCGGCCTCCCTGGTATTGGAAGTCATCCTCAAATCACAGACCGCTTTCCATAGAGGCAATTGGGCATCCCTGAAAAGATGCCGCGCTGTTCTGATTTCAAGTCTGTGCCTGCCTGCATTCTCGCCTGCCAGATCTGCCGCCAGAAGATGCACCACTCCAAGAAATCCCTTATTTTTTTCTTTGTAAAATCCCTTTAGAGCCGCCTCTTCGGCTATTCTGGCTTCTTGTTTCAGCCCCAATGCCGAGGCCGCCTGACCTCTGAAGAGTGATGCTTTGGAATGTTCATATTCAAGTTTCAGTCGAGAAAAAAGTTTCTGGGCCATGCGTGACGAATAAAGAGCATCATAATACAGGCCCAGCCCCAGATAGACCTCGGCTCGATCCAAAATGCACAATGCTTCTCCGCGCGGATCGCCTCCTACGCGAAACGCCTTTTCGCAGGCATTCAAATCCAGCAGGGCCTCATGGAATTTTCCTTCCAGCATTCGCAGCCAGGCCAGGCCATAACGGGCATCGGTCGCCTCCAGCGTGAAGCCGGCGGCGGTATTGATCTCCAGTGCCGCTCGATATAACCTTTCCGCCTCAGGAAAATCAAATAATTGAACGAGAGTATTGGCCCGATTATAGTAGCAACGCGCGGTTGCCGTTTTATTATCGGTCTTTTCAAAGAATTCCGCCGCCTGTCGGTAAAGTTTCTCCGCATCGCGATGTCTGTCCTGTCGATGAAGAAGATTGCCGAAATTCACCCATGTCTGCGCCAAATCCGATTCGGTTTTAAGGGCTGCGAAGGTTTTCAAAGCCGACCGCGCATGATTCTGTGATTTCCTGAAATCACCGAGGTACATATAGACATCGATAAGAGCTCTATCAATTCGGGCGCGCACTAACGGCTCTCTTGCGGCTAGGGCGAGAGCTTTTAGATATGCCTTGAGTGCCTCACGATGTTTACCGCTCATATGCGTGACACGTGCCAGAGCGCGATAAGCGGTCAGCCTGAGACCATGATATTTTATTGCATGGTGGGCGAATTTGCGAGCGATCGGGAGTGCCGCTTTTAACGATCGATGCATCGCCTTCTGAATCAGGCGGTCGCATTCGGCGGCTAAGGCCTCTTCGCCCAGGGCCGGCATTTTGCCGGTTTTGAGGAATTTCAATGCGGCTATTTCCTGCGGGGTTTCTTCCACACTAACTCCGGAAGTTCTATGATTTTATCCAGCAGTCTGATTTTTAGATGACGCGGCGGCCTTTGTCCCACCCATTGGAACATCCCGTCTTCATCAGCATAATGTTCATCGCGATCCGACAAAAGTACCGCTGGTGCCAGGTAGTTACCTGCTATCCGGGCAACGATACTCCACTCCTTTTTGGTTTGTTCCGCACGCAAATCCATGGTTATACCTGAGGCTTCAAAGCGGAGACGTCTGTGCTCTATGGCCCCCGGCCCGCGGACACCGACCGGTTCAGGCATCGCCCATGAGTCAAAAATCAGTTGCGCCAGCGCCTGTGAAACTCTCTTTAACGCCGTTTTCTTCTCGGCCAGAGCCATGGCTTTGCTGACCCATCCGGCGGGGGCATCGCGTAAAGTAAGCTGACCGACGACCGGAAATTTTAATAGAAGTTCAAGGGTCTCCCGGCATTCTCTGCATTTGGCGAGATGCCCGGTCAGTTTTCCTTTATACTTTTTCGATGCCTCAATTAGCTCTTTTCTATCCAAATGCCTTTCTGACATCTTGCTCCTGGTTTTCATATCTACAGAGTCCTTTTATCATCCTTCCGTTCTTCCAGATACCCCATTTTTATCAGTATATTTTTCAATTTTGCAAGACAACGCATCCGTATCGGCCCAAGGCTGTTGACCGAAATTCCGCAGATTCCTGCAATTTCCTCATACGATTTCTCCTCTGGTGCAAAGAAGAAAGCCTCCAACACTTTGCGGCAGCGGAGGTCTATCTCTCTGAGGGCAATTTCCAGTTGAGCCTGACACTCCAATTGTTCCAATTCCTCATCGGGAAGTGGCTCCAGAGCCACCAGCGAGGGATAATCCGGTTCTTCCCCCCGCCTATCGGCCCGACGCCGTAACCGTATTGCTTCCCTTTTGGCGGTAGTAACCAGCCAGGCGGACAGGCGTGAGGGGTCTTTAAGACGCAGGCGATGTTCAAAAAGAAGTATCCAGGTTTGCTGGAAACAGTCGGCGGCATCGGCCATCGAAAGTCCGGCCCGGGTCGATACGGCATAGACCAGAGGCTGATACTTCTGCACCAGAATCCCCCAGGCTTTGCTGTCGCCTTCAATAATTCTCTGCCAGAGTTCGTAATCAGTCAAGGAGATATCAGTCATTTACACCAGTTCCGGTATGTCTCTTCCGGAATATAATACTGCCCATGCAATTTTGGAGGTGGAATTTTCATATATCTATCTATCCGGATTCTTGGGTGTCATAATGAAACCCTCCGCAAATTTCCCATTCAATTCATTATCTGACAGAACAGCCATCTTGTCCAGCGGAAATATGGAAACTGACAGAAAATTTTAAAAGAAAATGAACGATAATACGGAATCCGTTCTCTGTAGCTCCAGAGGTAATAGTTTGGATTTAAAAAAGACCCGGAAAAATAAGGGCACGAGGAGAAGATCGAATGAACCACGGGCGTTTTTCATTCGGTCTTTTCCTTTTTTTTTGAAAGGAGGTGTCACAGAAAGTACAAAGCGTTATCAGGCTCTGACAGTCAACTTGTAGCTCCCAATCACCCGATTATTTGGAGGTTGAGTATGAGGAAGGCTCTATTCCTTCTAATTTCTCTATTATTTATCACAGTCTCTATTTCCGCGGACAATACTGTATATGTTCCGTTTCAGGGATCATCTGAAGGAACGCAGTATGTCCCCGACCAGTTCGTGGTCAAGTTCAGGAGTATTATCGGTCCAAGGCTTCCTATTGCCGCCAAAGGGGAGGTCTTAACCGGTATCCCCTCCATAGATGCCCTGACTCGGAGATTCGGGGTCACAGCTATGGAGGAAGAATTCCCCGGCGCCACCATCGAACCAGGTCTTCCTGACCTGACCGGATATCGTATCGTAACGTTCGGCGGGAATAATACCCTCGATGAAGTCATAAGCGCCTATGCGGCTTGTCCTTATGTGGAATCGGTTGAACCGATTGGGATTCACCCCCTATACGATGTGTGGAGTGAACCCCTTTTGTTGGACAGGTTAGGGTAGGACGGTTTGGCGGTTCACTTTTTCGTTCCTCAGTAGGGCCTCGAACTCGTTGGGTGGTCGATAGCCCAGAGAGGAATGCAATCGTTTCTCATTATAGACATCCC